>CAZDUP010000265.1:0-3473 GCA_964508625.1 uncultured Thermodesulfobacteriota bacterium | reverse complement strand
GGCCTTGTTCTCGAACTTGCCTCCAGCGTGGAGCTCGGTCAATACGACCTCGACAGTGGGCTTTTTCTTCTCAGGGTGGGGCTTCACGGGTATGCCCCTGCCGTCGTCCATTACAGTGACGGAGTTGTCCTGATGGACTATGACGTCAATGTTCTTGCAAAAGCCAGCGAGCGCCTCGTCAACCGAGTTGTCCACTATCTCATAGACCAGGTGATGGAGGCCCATTGCGCCTGTGGAGCCTATGTACATGGCCGGGCGCTTCCTTACGGCCTCGAGGCCGCCGAGCACCTTTATAGATTTTTCGTCGTATGCGGAGTTCTGGGCTGGCATTACAGTCTCCTCAGTGTCTTTTTTCAAGTCTAAATGATCCTTTCTGGCGAATCAGGGCCGCCGCGCGGATACGCCCGGAAGGGCAAACAATCAAAACACTGATTTTATCACGGAACAGGGCTTTTTTTCCAGAAAAAACGGGAAAGATAAGTGGCTCGGCGGCTCTGATTTTACCGGGTTTTCGAGGCTGGGGGAATACCGGCGCTCAGCGGTCACGGCCGGCCATGGCAGCGGCGTGAGGGCGTGAACAGCATTCAGTGACTGTGCTCTGAGGCTTCGCAATGGGTCTTGCAGTAATCCTCCCCGTGTTCCTGGAGGTGTTGGGTGTGCATGGGGCAGGATTCCGAGGCGCAGCCCCTGGCGCCAGTGAAGTCCGCGAACATCGGCCACAGGAGGATAGCCATCAGAAAGGCCGAAATGAGGACGCTTGGCACGTTCTTCCTGAGCGGCGGATAAGCGGGCCTCGCCCTTACGCCCTCGATGATGCGCCTTATCCTGGAAGCAAGGTCGCCGTGGCTCTTGCCGACAAAAGGCGCCTGGAAAACGCGCACATCCCTGTTGCAGAAGGATATGTTTATAAGGGCGCTCGCAAGGCTCAAGGGGTCTTTGGAGAGGCCCATTGCCGCGTCGTCTGCGGACTGCTCCCTTCTCGCGTGCACGACCCGTACATATTTTTTTATGACGGGGATGTAGAAGAATGCCCTTCCGATGAAATTCAGAAAGAAAAAGAAGAGCGGGTCCATGTTCCTTTTATGGTGCATCTCATGGAAGAAGACGCTTTTCAGTTCATTCCTGTCGAGAGAAAAAAGGCCCCTCGAGAGATATATCCTGGGCCTCAGCAGCCCGTGGGTAAAGGCTACTGCCCGGTCGTCTTCGATGAGGACAACGTCCCTGGAACTGTGCTTGACCGGAAGGCGTGAAAGCGCGCGCCTTGCCCTCACCAGCCCCTGCGCGCTCCTGAATGCACCGTAGAGCATGCCGCAGGCAAAGAGCGAGATGCCGGCCCAGACCGAGACAAGGTGGACTACGTCGAGGTACTCGACGCATCTGGTGGAAACGCTCTGGCAGAAGTCGATCACATGGTCAGAAAAACGAAGAAGGAGGGGGAGCCCGTAACTGGCCCATATGACGAGCTTTACGGACAGGGCTGCCAGAATGATGATAAGGACTGTCCAGAGAATGAACATCGAAGTTCACGCCTTTTTTTAGCTATCTGACTTCGCCGCCCCCGCCCTTTTGGAATCTATCAGGGCCTTGAGCCTCTCAAGCTCTTCAGGGTCTGCTTCGGCCAAGAGGTCGATGAACGAGGCGGTCGCGCCGCTCGCGGAGATCTCAAGGAGCCTCCTGAAGACCCCATCCGATATCCGCTTCGTGAGCTCGTCTTTGGTAAGCGCGGGCGTAAAAAGGAAAAGGCTCCCGCTCTTGCCTTTTTCCTTGAGGACGAGCCCTTTTTTGCATAGCCTTCCGAGGACCGTAAGGACGGTGGAAAGGGCTATCTGTCTGGTCTGCCGGATGGAGATGAATATCTCCTTGCCGGGAAGGGATCCCCTGAGCCACAGGAGGTTGAGGATATCCTCTTCGAGGTGGCCCAGTATCCTGCCGTACATGTCCTTTGAGTTCATGGTTTCCGTCATGCTGATGCCGATTTTCCTTTCATAGTACTTCCACTCGCGGCGAAAAGTCAAGGCTTGCCGCCCTTGCCGGTATCATGACCCGTCGCCTGTATCAGGCGCTCGGTCATGATTATCATGTTGGCGACCTCGATGACCTTCTTTCTCTGGGTCCTGCTCGAGTTGATGAGTAGCTTGTGGGCCTCTGTTTCGTTCAGCCCCCTGGAGCTGACGAGCACCCATTTGGCCTTTTCTATTATCTCCCTTTCCTTGAGCAGGCGTCTGAGCTCAGCGTTCTCTGACTTGAGGCGCAGGTATTTCCCGTAAAGCTCGTCCCACGTGAGCTTCCCGTCTCCTCCTTTTCTTCCGTGTCCTGCCATTCGCGCCTCACTACGAATTACATTCGTCTGCCTGGACGCATCTGCCGGAGCCAGCCTCCATCCATAGCTCCTTTATATTTTACATCAAGTAAAAAATCAATGCCAAATTAATACGTAAGTGATGAATTCGAGTATATATCTCTGATATTCAATGATTTTCCTGTTGACATTTTACAGGGTTTAAAATATTATAGGGTGCAACATTCGAGTTGCCGGCCATAAAGCCTTGACGCTTTCGAGGACCGGCCAAGCCTTGACGCCTTGTATAGACATTATGGTTCAGTGTATATGAGGCTTTTTTTTTGAGCTAAGGGGTTATCTCCAATTTTAACGGCGATTTATGTCGCATAAGTTTGTTTTACGCTTCGTAAAACAGGATGGACAGATTCAGCCACACGGCCTTAAAAAGGCAGGTGCGCCATGGCAATTGAGATGATGAAGACAGGGAATATGCCTACGGACAATGGAAATGATTCGGAATGCCAGGATTGCGAGCACCTCAGGGCCAGGATAAGGGAGCTGGAAGCCAGGCTCGAGGAGAGAAAGATAATCGAAAAGGCCAAATGGATCCTCGTCAAGCAAAAAGGCGTAACCGAGGAGGAGGCTCTTGAACTCCTGAGGAGCACTGCGCGATTCAATCAGAAGAAGATTGTGGATGTGGCCAACGACCTGGTCCTGGGCGAGAAGATCCTGAAGGGCTCGTGCCCGGGGTTCTGATGCCTGTCCGGATGATATCAGGCAGCGAGCAAAGACCCTTCGGGACCATCCTGTCCAGTATAACTTCCTGATTTTGTGTATATTTAGACTGGCCGCAAGCCCGTTTAAGCCCACCGAGCCCCGATTTGAGACGGTTAAAATCCGATTAAATTTCCCTTGACATATTTTAACTCAGGAGTATAATGGAGCTAACTTGATGTCGGTCCCATGACGGACCTTCAACTTAGTGGCCCAGGACGCCGCGATACCGCCTACGTTTGGCAGAAGTATTGACGGCTCTTTTTTATTTCAGGCCGCATAGCAACAGAATAAAGGCTCCCTGACGGGCCTTGCAGCTTTACAGTGGCGATGGATGCCGCGATACTGCCGATGTTCGGCGCAAGTATTGACGGCATTTTTTCATTTCAGGCCGTCAATAGAGTAAGAGTGCAGAGCT
>CAZDUP010000264.1:0-3475 GCA_964508625.1 uncultured Thermodesulfobacteriota bacterium | reverse complement strand
GGTGCTCGATTTTGACGCCCTTCGTTCGGTCGTCAAGGCAGGGGCCTCAGGGCAATACCTGCTTAAACCGACTGTCAAGGTCCTCAACGCGGCCGAGTACGCCACAGTCTCCGGCACGGTTGCCGGCTCCGCGCCCCTGGAAGGGGCATTTATCACTGCCCAGGTAGTCGACCCCCTTGCGGCAGATGTGAAGGACCGGGTCGTAATCGAGGCCGGCACGATTTCGAACGCGACTGGTCAATATGCTCTTTTTCTCGAGCCTCTGACCTACAACCTGGTCGCGGTGATGGACGGCTATCTGCCCGAGTGCATGGACGTAACACTTACAACAGGCGATACGCCTGTTGTCGACTTCAGCCTCGCTGCTGATGCAGCACCGGGGACAGTAGCCGGAGATGTCACTATTGAAGCCGTTCCCGGAGATCAATGGGCAACGATAGAGTTCCGTCAAGAGGCAGACTGTGGCGCGGGAACGACAACTGTCATCGTGAAAACAGTGAACGTCGCCGATGGCGGAGCTTATTCCGTGGACCTGCCTGCGGGCGATTACACGATTGTCGCATCTACTTTCGGCAAGACCACAATGACCGCTGCTGTTACTGTGACGTCAGGGACATCAACTCCGCGGGATTTCGCATTTTAGAGGCGCGGGGTCATGCCCGCAAACAAAAAGCCCATCGGTTTTAACCGATGGGCTTTTTAGCCCGGATTGACGTCTGAGCTTAGAAGTAATAAGACACTCCGCCGTAAAACTGGCTCGCGGTATAGTCCATATCGAGCCCTATGCCGTTGCCGAAGGCGAATTCCGCGCTGCTGTACTTGTACTCGGCAAATATCGAGAGCTTCGGGCTCAGTACAAAATCGACCCCTGCGAGCGCCTGCCAGCCCCAGGCAGATGCCTGATCGCCCTTGAGCGGAAAGTCCGTGCCAAAGACGGTCTTGGTGCCGTCAGCTATCTCTGCATTGAATATGCCTGCGCCTATTCCGGCATAGGGCCTTATCTTATCCCCGTTATGCCGGGCCAGGGCATTGACCGTAAGCGAGCGCACCATCATGAAATCAACGTCCACGCCGACCGGCACCTGCATCACGCCCATATCGAGCGTGAACCCTTCCGAAGAGGGAAAGTGGCCGTTGAAATCGAGCTGCACGCCCAATTGAGGGATGCTTTCAAACCAGGTCCCCAGCTTCGCGCCGAAAGCCGCGCCTGTATTGAAGTCTATTTCTCCCGGCGTGCCTGCTCCGGTATTATCGCGCACATCGTCGTTATGGCCCATGGCAGCGCCTAAATAGGCTGACACATACGATTCCGCCTTCACAGCTCCTGAAAATAAAAATACACAAAAAAATGCAAGCAACACCGTCAGTTTACGCACATCGTCCTCCTGGATTTTAAGCTTACTTTCTTATCGTGAGCTGCTGGTATTTCTTAAGTCAAATTCCGCCGCCACTGATGATTCTGTTCGAATGGACCCTTCCAAATCAAAAAAAACCGCAGCCCCCTTGGGATGCGGTTTCATGCTGTGAAAGCGTCGTCAAGTGCCGGGCCGTATTGAGAAAGAAATTCCAAAAAAATTTGAATCTCAAATACGCTCCGGTCACTTCCGGGGCATTACCCCCGAATACATCATCTTGCTCATGAAGGCCTCTGGTATGTCCAGCGTTACGTACTTCTCTGTCTGGTCCGTAGTTGCCCATGCAAGCGTATGACGCCCGTACGCGAGCTTTACCCTTTCATCTCCCGGCCCCAGCCTGAAGTACTCAAAATAGAGGTCTATCGCGCGCTGCCATAGACGTTCTATCTGCATGGTAACTGCTATGCGGTCAAAGGGCATGGCCTCGCGCAGGTGCGTGACTTGTGAGCGGGTGGCCGCGAACTGCGCTTCAGGAGACATGCTCATGTAGAGCCCTGGATCGAGCCCGAAGAGGTATTTGTCAATGACATGCCCCTGCCAGGTGAAGTAGTTTGAGAAGTAAACGTTCTGAGCGAGATTTGAATTCTGCGTCGTCGTCTCGAAAGTGGTCTCTCCGGCTATGTGCCTGTTTGTGCCTATGAGATCATATTCCTGGACCAGCTCGCCGCAGTCTCTGGTATCTGCGGCTTCGGCGGTCGGCGTAAGGCTGGTCTCTTTTTCCGCGCGCCGCGGCGGCGCGAAGTTGTTGTCATTCAGAAAGGCCGCGAAGAACGGAGGGCATTCGACCGGTTCGACTACGCCGTGCCCTATCACCTTTATCCATGAGACCTGGTGGCTGCTGAAGGCCACCGGCACGACTGCGCCAGCCTGGGTCACTTTGCGCCATTCAAACTTCAGGGTGAGGGTCGAATCCTTGTAGCCCGATATCCGGTCTACCCATGCGCGCGCCTCTATGGTTTCGTGGTTTCTCACGTGGCGTATTATGCGGGTATCTGTAAGGTTGGTGACCATGAAATGGCCGCTGTAGAACTCGTCGGTTATGTACTTGCCTATGGGCTTGAGCGCGGCCTCTCTGACGTTCCCGAGCCAGTTGGCGTATGTGGCGAAATTGACGCCGCCGCTTACCGTCGAGTTGTCCCTCAGTACGAGCGGGAACCTGCATGAGAAGACCCTCTGCCCTTCAGGGCCGCTGTCGCTCAACTCCGGCGGCAGCCCTCCTGCTGAAGGTGCGGATGCGACGCCCGGCTGCGGCTGTTTCTTTATCGCGATTGCGAATACCCTCTCGCGGCCGCGCAGAAGATTAACCGGGAAGGTGAAGATGGTCATGCCCTCTTCCCCTGTGAATATTGCGCAATCACCCGTGCTTGAACTGTATGTGAGCGCGGATTGGCGCAAATCCGTTGCCTTGCGGAGCGCCTCAACGGCGCACCATACGCGGGTCGCAGCCCTGTCGTATGAGTCGCCGTTTTCAGTCAATTTCTTCAGCAGGGGCCCTTTTTCGCGCCCGAGCATCAGGAGCCATTCCTCGGCTTCCCTGTGCGCAACTGGTTCGATGTCGCAGCCATGCGTGGCAGTCCCGGCGCTGCAGACAAGGAGTTTCGAGTCATGGCTGCAGGAGAGCGCTATCGCATCTTCTCCCATTATGACGGGTTTGCCCTGCTCCGTCCAGTCTATCGTCATCGCCTTTTGCATGTCTGATGACGTTGGCGCGGCAGCCTGAACGGCGCTTTGAAAGAGCGCCTGTTCTATCGAATGGCGCTTAGGTTTATCCATTGCAGAGAGGCCGAAGAGGTGCCTCAATGATATCGCGGGAGGAGTGATACCCGGCTCGTCGCAGAGTCCTCTGACCCGATGGTTCAGGAATTTTTCATCCCAATTATCGGGCGACAGATAGTCAGCGAGCGCAGGGGCGTCCTGCCTGGTCTCGATTATCTTCGCGACATACCCGTGGATCTTTTCCACGACTTCATTGTCCCGGTTGAGAGCGGTCACGTCCGATATGATGACATCGTGATTTTTCTCCCTGATATCGACGATCACGGTGAATCTGTCCCGGCCAT
>CAZDUP010000263.1:0-3476 GCA_964508625.1 uncultured Thermodesulfobacteriota bacterium | reverse complement strand
CTGCATAGGCGTCAGGAAGCCTCGCAGACTGCAGTCTCGCGGCCTCGTCAAGGGCCTTCTCCACAACTGACATGGGTTCGAGCAGCACTCCAACAGTGGCAAGCGAGGCTGGCACAGGGATTACGTACCTCTCGCTGTCAACGGCAAACTCTGAATTGAAGCCGTCTATGCCTGAGAGCCCCCTGTCCATGTATTTGCCTGTCCGGCACATGTCAGGCCGGTTCATGGCGCACGGAAGGCACTGGCCGCATTCCCGCCGTATCGTGAAGACGGCATAATCGCCGGTCTTTACCGATCTAACGTCCCTTCCTGTCTCGACCACCCGTCCGAAGTTCTCGTGCCCCATTACTATGTCTTGGAAGCCCTCTGGCGCCGTGGCGTTGCCCTCGGCTATCCTCTCCCTGTCAGTGCCACATACGCCCACCTTCTCTATCCTGAGCTTCACCTGGTCAGGCCAGGTTATCTCCGGCTCAGTACGCTCGACTATCCTCAACCGCTTCTCCTTCGGTGAAAACGCTATGGCCTTCATCTATCCACCTCATACCTGGAGGCCGTACATGGCCCTGTTGTCCTTAAGGTAGAACGCACCCTTCACTATCCTGTAGATGACCCAGACCGCGTCAGCGAGGAGTATGAAGTAGCCAATGATGAGGATATAGGTCAGAATGCCTATCACGGCCCAGAGCAGGCTGAACCAGAAGGTCCTTATCTGCCACCTGAAGTGGGACTCTATCCACGTGCCTCTTACGTCAGAGGCCTTAACGTAGTTTATTACCACGGCTACAATATAGGTTATGCCCACGAAGAGGCCAATGGCCTGGAGCGCGTAGACGATGGCTGCCACCTTCTTGCCTGCTATTGCGGTCTCGTCGAATGTATCCATTGTCGTCCCTGGAGTTGTCCTTGGCATGGCAAGACTCCTTTTTTGCGTGACTCTGCCTGTCCCGTAAACGGGAGGGGCAGCACAAAATCCATCTCATGCATTAATTATAGCCGGGAATGTGTGTAGCGGGATTGTTCTATGCGGCAGGCAGGTTTAATTGAGCTTCACGCCGCAGCATTTACAGTAAAGGGCGTCGTTGTCGTGCCCCTCGGCGGTGCATGAAGGACATGCCTGGGTGGATTTCCTTGAAGAAGCGGCCTGTGCCATCTCTACGGTCACGATGCCCGTTGGCACAGCTATCATGCCGTAACCCAGTATCATTATGACAGAAGCAAGGCCCATGCCCAGCGTGGTCTTGGGCGCGATATCGCCGTAGCCGACCGTTGTGAGCGTCACTATCGCCCAGTAAATGCTCGTCGGTATGCTGGTGAAGCCGTTCTCTCCGCCCTCGACCAGGTACATTAGAGAGCCCAGCACCACGACCGAAGTGAGGACTGTGGCGAGGAAGATCGAAATCTTTTTCCGGCTTGCCCTGAGGGCCTGGATTATGTGCATGCCCTGGTCAAGGTACTCGAAGAGCTTGAAGGTCCGGAATATGCGGAGAACCCGGAGGACTCGCACCACGAGCAGATACCTTCCGCCTGGCAGGAACAGGTCTATATACGTCGGGATTATGGCAATGAGGTCTATTACGCCCAGGAAGCTCGTCGCGTACTTCACGGGCCTGGCGACGCACAGGAGCCTCAAGGCGTATTCGATTGTAAAGAGGATGGTGAAGAACCACTCTGCCGCGTAGAGGGCGCGGCCGTATTCCGCCGATATCCATGCGACGCTGTCGAGCATCACGCAGAGCACGGAAAGGAGTATCGCCGATATGAGCGCCGCATCAAAGAGCTTGCCCGCTGGCGTATCAGCCTCGTAGATTACCTGGTGAAGCCTTGCCCTCCAGCCTGTGAGGACGCTCTTTGAGGCCAGCTCATTGCCGTTCATATCAGAAGTCTACGAACTCGTGCCCGCACCTCGGGCAGTTGGGGGAAGATATCTTCACCTTTGTCCGGCAGAAGCCGCAGCTCCTGTAGCCGCCTCCAAGACGGATGCCGCCCAGGAGAAACGCATGGACAATTGCGACCGGAAAAGCCAGTGCCCCGTATATCCACCAGTTGATGAACCGCCGCCCTTTCCGGGCGGCCAGGAAGGCTGGCATAAGGCCCGCCGAGATAGCTATGATTATCAGTAATGCGATAGTCGCCGTCATAATTGTTTCCTCATCTCAGTCTTCTTCAATGCCCTCTCCGAGCTCCAGGGTCTTTATCTCCGGAAGGGTCGAGCCTATTATGCCCTGCATGTCCCCGTACATGCCTGTCGTGTTGTTCATCACGCGCTCTATCTGCTTCTCGCGGCGAGACCAGATTTTGTTCATGGACCTCTTCTCAGCCTCAAGGTCCTCCTTGAGCGCCCTGAAGGACTCGACTATGCCCTCGACCCTCTGCCTGAACTCCGGGCCTGAGAGGTAGTTGTATATTGCCTCCATCTTCTCGTTCTTTCCGACCGCTGAGAGCCTTGAGAAGGCGAGCTGGATGAGGGAGGCTCGCAGCGTCTCTGCCAGGCAGCCCGCGAGATTGATGGTAGTCACCCAGATGCCGTCGACCTGGGCAAAGTTGGATATGTGCTTTGGGAGCGCCTCGGAGACGAGGACAGCCACCTCTGCCTTCATCTCCCGCTGGTCGTCCTTGAGCTTGGAGACCCACTCGTCGTTCCAGGCCTTTGTCCTCTTCGACTCCCATACTATGGACCCGCAGCACTGCCCTGCCCTTGTATATACCTTCTGGACGATGTCAGCGCCCCTCATTCCCTTTGGCACCGGCTCAATGACGTCCACCGGGAATCTGGCCTTAAGGAGCGCCTCAAGGTCGAGCTCCAGGACCTCTCCCTGCGTCTGCATGGAGCCTTGCTCAGCCTTGCGCTTGAGCTCCTCGATGGTCCTGAGCATGTCGCTTATCTTTTTGTCCTTTTCGAGGTCCTTGAGCCTGTGCTCCTCTGAGAACATCTCTATCGCGCCCTGCCTTATGCGCTCCCTCTCTGCGTCGAGTTTTCTGGCTGCCTGGACCTCAATGGCCTTCTTCTCCTCGTCGAGCTCACGGAGACGCCTTCTAAGATCAAGCTCCTGCTTTCTCTGGCTCTCGAGCTGGGCGTCCTTGCTCGCCCTATCTTCCTTCAGGTCCTTAAGCTCTCCCTCGACTCGCTCAAGAGCCCTTTTCCTGGCCTCCTCCTCGAGCCTGGACTTCTCCAAAGCGAGCTTCCTCGCGCTCGCGGCCTCGAAGTCAGAGAGCTTCTTCTGAAGCTCCGCCTCTTTTTCCCTGGCCTTCTGGTCGTACTCGGCCCTCAGGCCCTCGTTTATCTGGTTGGTCAGGGCCTCGGTAAGCGGGATCTCTCCCTTGCAGTACGGGCATTTTATGGTCTGGTCAGCCATTTGTTCCTCAGGGTAAAAAGATACCACGAAAGGGCATGGGAAAGGAATAGTTTAGGTTTGCCGGAAAATGTTTCTTCAGGCTGCTCAAAAAGGTCCAGATGCGAGGCGTCGAGGAGCGAGGAA
>CAZDUP010000262.1:0-3482 GCA_964508625.1 uncultured Thermodesulfobacteriota bacterium | reverse complement strand
CCCTTGGGATGTCCTGTCGAGCCGCTCGTGAATATGACTGTCGCAAGGTCATTGGGCTGCCTCTCAATGCAGAAGAAGGTAGATATGAGTCGCCACGGCAGCAGGAGCGCGGCTGCCATGCCAGCGAATCTCTCGCCCTTTGTGACCGTAGACATCACGTCCTCTAAAAAGACCATGCGGCTGTCGGCTTCGAGCCCCGCCTTGTCGATGAAGGCGCGGGAGGTGATTATCTCCTTGGCCCTGCACTGCTTTAAAGCGGACGCAATGGATGCCTTTCCAGCCGTGAAGTTAAGGTTGACCCCGACCCTGCCGGACATCAGCACAGCTATATTTGCGAGCGCGCCTCCAACAGATGCTGGCAGCATCACAGGCACCATCTCGCCCTTGCAGTTCCGGGATATCCACCTCGACAGGATGATGGACCCGGCCAGGGCCTCAAGCCATGTGAGCCTCTTTCCGGTCGAGTCTGCCATGCAAAAAGAGAAGAGGTGCCTGCGCGCGGTCTTCATGAACCGGACGTGCAGGAGGTCGTCCGTATCGCGCCTGTGGTCATGGGCCGCGCTTCCGAGCTCCATGACCGCCTGCCTGACCTCTTCGGCAGATGCGTCCCGCATGGGCCTGCCGAACGAGACCGTCACAGGATGGGGGAAGTGCGTGGGGAGCTTCCAGAAAAACCTCCTGCCCTTGAAGCTGAAGATGGAGCCCCATACCCTGTCGAGGTGCACGGGGATGATTGGCACGTCAATGCCGTCTATTATCCTCTCGAAGCCCTTCTTGAAGGGAAGAAGGTTGCCTGTGCGGGTTATCGCGCCCTCGGCAAATATGCAGACGATGTGGCCCGCGCGAAGCTCTTCCCGCGCCCTTGAGATGGACCTCAGGACCTCTTTCTTGTTGCCGTCGGCAATGGGTACGGCCTTCATGAGCCTCAGGAGCCACTGTATGGATTTGATATTATAGAAGTACTCATAGATGAGAAACCTTATGAACCTCTGCACGCACGCGCCCACTAGAAAGGCATCGACAAAGGACATGTGGTTGGAGACGAGGAGCGCCGGGCCTTTTATCGGCACGTTCTCCTGGCCGACTATCTTTATCTTGTATAGCGTGTGCGTGAACATCCAGAAGACGAACCTCAGGAGGAAATCAGGCAGAGCCTTCAGGACAAAGACCGTCGAAAGGAGCGTCACTACGCCGAAGACGAGGATTATCTTGTCCGCCGTAATGCCTAACTTGTCGCGCATCAGCCAGAGTACGGCCGAGGCCAGGAGTATGCCGCAGGTATTGAAGAAGTTGTTCGTGGCGATGACCCGCCCCTTTTCCTGGGCAGCGCTCCTCTGCTGCAAAAGGGCATTAAGGGGCACGATAAAGAGGCCGCCTGAGAAGCCGAGCATCAGCATGGCTGCCGCTGTCCTCGGGTACGAGCCGTGGGACAGAGAGAGGAGAAGAGAGAAGAGGCCCATGCCAATGGCTCCAAGCGGCACAAGGCCGGGCTCGACCTTGTCGCCCGAGAGGCGTCCTGCGGTGATGCTGCCGAGGCCGATGCCCATTGCGAGGGAGACGATCAGTATGCCTACCCAGAAGTCAGTGAGGCCCATGACCTCCTTGCCCAGAAGGAGTATGTCCATCTGTAGAAGCGACCCGAGGAACCAGAAGTAGGTTATGCCGCCCACCGTAAAAAGGAGCATCCTGTTTCCGGCAAGGGACTTCATGCCCTCGCCAATCTCGGCGAACGGGTTATAGCTGAAGACCTTCTCCGCGCCAGAGTCAGGCACCTGGGAAATGCCGAATGACATGAACATGCCGAGGAGCGCGATGAGGATGAATATGAGGCCTATTAGGGGGAGCCTGTCGCTCCATGCAGCGTACATGAGGGTGCCGGCCGAGGTGCCGAGTATGATTGCGAGGAACGTGGACATCTCGAGAAGGCCGTTGGCCCTTGAGAGCTCCTTGTCAGGGAGCATCTCCGGCAGGATTCCGTATTTAGCGGGGCTGAAGAAGGTCGAGTGCAGGGCCATGAGGAAGAGTGTCGCGAGCATTATCTCTATCCGGCCGGACCAGAAGGCCACGAGGCCGAAGAGCACGGCCACTATCTCGAATGCCTTTGTGACGATGAGGACGGTCCTCTTGTTGTAGACGTCAGCCGCGTAACCGGCATAGCCTGAGAAGAGGAAAAAGGGCAGGATGAATATGGCGCCTACCATGGAGACGTACGCGCCGCCGTGCCCGGCCGCCATGTTGACGGCTATCATGGACAGGACTATCTTGAAGGCGTTGTCGTTGAACGCCCCGAGAAACTGGGTCCAGAGAAATGACTGGAACCCGATCGATTTCAAAAGGTCTTTATATCTTCCTATGGGCATTTTGCAGTAACGGGCAATCGTTTTTCACAATCTGTTATTATACATCAGGTGAGCGCGACAATGGTGACCAAAAGCACAAGACAAGAAAAAACCTGGCAGGCTGTGTCAGATCCCGGTTATCCGGCCGTCGGCATCAACATTGAGGCCTTCGGCGAGCGGGTGCTCGGGCATGCCGGGCATGAGAAGCACGCTCCCGCATAGGGCGACCAGATAGCCCGCGCCTGTAGCAGGCATAATCGAGCGGACCCGTAACAAGAAACCCCGCGGCCTTCCGATCAGCGCCGGGTCGTCTGAGAGCGACTTCGGCGTCTTTGCGACGCACACAGGCAGGCGCGAGCCCTCAAGGCGAATTAAGTCAGCTTGTGCCTCCTGAGAGAACTCAACGCCGTCCGCGCCGTACATCACCCGCGCTATCGTAGCTATCTTCTCCCTCAATGGCATCTCGAGGGGATAGAGGTATTTAAATGAGCTCTCCCCCTCGCACGCCCTCAGTACCGCCTCTGCTGCCTCAAGTCCGCCCGCTGCCCCGTTTTCCCTGACGTCAATTGCGACAGCCCGCACGCCAAGGCCCTCTATCATTGAAAGGGCCTCTTCTATCTCCTTATCGGTATCTTCCCTGAATTTATTGATGAGAACGACGGCCCTCACCCCGAATGCCGAGATGTTCTCGACGTGCTTGGCGAGGTTTGGAAGGCCGCGCCGTACGGCTTCCATGTCCTTCGCGTGAAAATCCTTTGCGCTGCCGTGGAGCCTCAGCGCCCCGAGCGTTGCGACTATGACGGCAGCGGCTGGCCTGAAGCCAGCCGCCCTGCAAACAATATTGAAGAACTTCTCTGCGCCAAGCTCGGTTGAAAAACCGGCCTCTGTGAGGACGTATTCTCCGAATTTGAGCGCCATCGAGGTGGCAATGGCGCTGCTGCACCCAATCGAAATATTCCCGAACGGGCCAGCATGCACGAATACAGGCGAGCCTGAAGCGGTCTGCACCAGGTTCGGGTCAATGGCCTTCTTCAAAAGCGCAGATACTGCTCCGTCCGCCTTCAAGTCCTTTACGGTAATGTGCGAGCCGTCCTCCCTCGATGCAACGGTAAAAGGCCGCCGCGGCGCGCGGGGCACCCGCCA
>CAZDUP010000261.1:0-3487 GCA_964508625.1 uncultured Thermodesulfobacteriota bacterium | reverse complement strand
ATGGCCGAGACGCTCCGCTCCGCGTCCAGGCCGAATATCTTTGATGACTGGTGGTATCTCTCCTTGTCCTCGATAGCCCGATACCACGCGGCGGTCTTTTCAAGCCCTTCGCGAAAGGCTGTGCCTGGCTGCCAGCCTAAGCGCTCCGAGGCCCTTGAGACGTCGGCGAACCAGTCCTGCAGGTCCCAGTGGCGCTCTGGCATGGAGCCGTAGGCAGGCTCTGAGCTTATGCCAAAGACGTCCCGTGCCGCTGCAGCGACATCCCTGATGGTGGTCTTTTTTCCGCTGCCGATGTTGAATGAGGCGCCGTAGTCCTCTTCCTTGAGGTTCAGGGCTGCGTCAAAAAATGCCTCGCATACGTCGTCCACGTAGACAAAGTCGCGTGATATCTCCGGGTTCACGAACTCCGGGTATCTGCCCTCAGCGCCGCTCCTTACGACATTGGGGATGAGCCTGGAGGAGTCCTCGAGAGGGCCGTAAACAGAATAGAGGCGCAGGTTGGCGCAAGGGAGCCTCTTTTTCGCTCCGTAAAAGTGCATGAGGTTTGCTACCGCCACCTTTGATACCGCGTAGTCGCTGTTCGGGGCAGGCAACGCAGCCTCGGACGGTCCGGCTGAGTTGTCCCCGTACTCCGACGAGCTGCCTGCGTGGACATAGCAGGAGATGTCCCTGCCCTTCAAGCGGTCAAGGAGCTTTGCCGTGAAATTGAAGTTGGTCTGATAGATAAGGCGGGCGTCCGTCTCAAAGGAATAGGCGCCGTAGGCAACGCAGTTGAAGATGGTCCTGGGGCGTACCTTGTCGAGCAGGGCGTCAATGTTGCTGTCTACGAGAAGGTCAGTGGTTATGACGTTCTTCTCGTCAATGCCCTCGAGCCGCCAGCACGGGAACTGCGTGGCTGTGCCGTAGGCGTCGGTGCGCGCCTTGAGGAGCGTCCTCAAGAGGTTCGCCCCGATAAAGCCGCTCGCCCCGAGCACGAGTACAGGCCCCTGGAGCCTCTTAGCCTTTTGCAGCAGTTCCATATCTCTTCATCACCTCGGCAGCTATTGCCTCAGGGTCGAGCCCGCATTCCTTCCTGTGGAATCGCTGAGAGCCGTAAAGCCCGGAGACGTATCCTTTGGCGAACCTGTGGATGAACTCGGCCGGCGCCTCGTTCATCTCAGTGAGCGCGTATGAGAGCATCTGTCCGGCCCCGCCGTGTACAACGTGTTCCTCTATGACGAAGAGGCAGCCGGAGCGCCTGATATCATGGACAAGCTCTTCAGGCATCTCTTCTTTTCTTATCGGCAGCTCGGTCAATACCCAAATGGCCGGGCGCGTCGATATGTCCATATTGCGTAAGGCGTCGAGTATCCCGCCCGCAAGCGGCCCTACGATTACCATAGCCGGGCCCCTGCCGTCCAGAATGCGCCTCCAGGGCGCGTAAGGAGGCAGTACAAGGTCTTTTGGCTTCTCGCACCTGCCGAGGCGCAGATAGGAAGGGTCTTTCAATGCAAATAGTTTTTCGATTATGACAGGCACGTCAGCGGCAAAGGCCGGGACAAATGCGTGCATGCCGGGCAATGTCAGGAGAGTACCGTAATCCTCGAGGCCGTGATGTGTCGCGCCCATCGCGCCGTAAGCGTATCCGCCGCCGTTGCCGACTATCACGACTTGCAGCCTGTGCATGCAGACATCATTCCTTATCTGCTCGAAAGGCCTTGCGTAGACGAAGGGCGCGATCGAGTATACCCAGGGCACGAGGCCTGACGAGGACATGCCGGCGGCAACGGAGACCATGTTCTGCTCGGCAACACCCGCGTTGATGAAACGCTCTCCAAGTACAGCGCGCAGCGGCTCAAGGGCATTGTAGCCGAGGTCGCCAGTGAGAAAGACGAACTCTTTTCTTGCGGCATGGGCCGCGAGGCTCTCGCAAAGTACGTTTCTCATCTCTCCGCTTCCTTCACGGCCTGCCGGTACTGCTCCTCTGACATGGGCAGGTAATGCCATTCCATGGCGTTCTCCATGAAGGAGATGCCGTTGCCTTTTCTTGTGTTGGCGATAATCGCCCGCGGTCCGGAAGGGGCCCCTGAGAAGGCATTCTCGATGGAATCAGGGTCATGGCCGTCTATCACATCGACGCATGGCAGAAAGGAACGGAGCTTTTCTGCAAGAGAGCCGAGGTCTGCGACCTCTCTTGTCTTCCCGAAGCCCTGAAGTCCGTTGTTGTCTATTATAAGGGTGAGATTGTCGAGCTTCTGATGCGAGATGAAGATGAGGGCCTCCCAGGTGGAGCCCTCGTTCCATTCGCCGTCAGAGAGAAGGCAGTAGACCCTGCCCGGCTCGCCCTTTAACCTTTTCGCCAGCGCTATCCCGGCTGAGAGCGAAAGGCCGTGGCCGAGGCTGCCGGTTGCGAACCGTATCTCTGGCATCCAGTCCGGCGGCGGATGGCCCGCGAGTTTGGAGCCTTCGCCGTGAAAGCGGGCGAGGTCTTCTTCCCTGAGGCGGCCCAATGACCATAGGGTTACATAGAGAGCGCCAGCAGAGTGGCCCTTTGAAAGGATGAAGACGTCCTCTGCCTTCATCACCCTGTGGTGAAGGCACATGAGCAGATCAAGGCAGGAGAGGTTCCCGCCAATGTGCCCGACCCCGCTCTCGAAGTGCATCTTCAGGAGGCGGAGCCTGGCTTGCCGAATCTTCTCGCGCATTTTACCCTTTGAAGGAGCGTGCCAAAAGAAATCCAGGCAGGAGCATTATAGATTTTGGATGGAGCAATGTTCAAGGTAATTCTTTCGTGAACGTGGTTGAAATTAAGGATGTAAATCAATTGTTTTCACGGGAGGCGCATGGTAAACTCGGGCGTCATGGTCTCCTATCCGGCCTTTCATAATTCCGGCAAAGACATCGTCAAAACAGCCTTCCTCGCCTTTGGGCTCGTTGCGCTCTCTTACTTGCTCCAGGGCAATATCGGACTTAATCTCGCTGACGAGGGGTACCTCTGGTACGGGACAATACAGACGGCAGCCGGACAGGTGCCGATGAGGGACTTTCAGTCCTATGACCCGGGCCGGTATTATTGGGGCGCGCTCTGGTCATATGTGTTCGGCGACGGCATCATGGCCCTCAGGGCCTCGACCGCGGTATTCCAGGCATTGGGACTCTTTTTAGGGCTCCTCGCGGCGAGAAGGGCTGTGCGGCCTTATTGGCTGCTCACGATAATCGCGGTCCTGCTCGTAGTCTGGATGTACCCTCGGCATAAGCTCTTTGAGCCTGCGATAGCATTGGCAGGCGTTTTTTTTGCCGTGCGCCTGATAGAGAGGCCGGAGCCTGGACGATATTTCTTTTCAGGCGTATTCATCGGACTTGCCGCGTTCTTTGGCCGCAACCACGGACTGTATCTCTTTTCAGCCTTTGCCGCTGTCATAATCCTCATACGGTACAAGTCAGGGACCGCCGGGTCTCTGCGTAATGTCTTTGGCTGGCTACTTGGGATAGCAGCCGGCTTCCTTCC
>CAZDUP010000260.1:0-3488 GCA_964508625.1 uncultured Thermodesulfobacteriota bacterium | reverse complement strand
GAAAACGACACCAAGGCGCTCGAGGAAGGCTATTATGGCCTTTGAAGTGTTCGCCGCTCCCGCGTCCATGAGCATGTTGAACGGCACGCCGCGGAAGGGCAGCTTCTCATTGTCCTTGTGCGCCCATGCCTCTTTGAGGAAGGCGAAGAGGTTGTCCTGGGTCTCGCCGGTCGTGTTGTAATACCTGAAATAAAACGCGCCTGAAAAATGGTCTACCACGACATAGCGAAGAAGGCGCTCTTTTATCTTCGCGAAGTTCTGCGGCTTGTTCTTGTAAAAATCGCGTTCGTCCATTATGGCGAGACGTCCGTTTTTCAAATAGTATTGGATACAGACCGAGACATCGAAAACATGAGTGTGGTTCGGGTGCAGCGACCGCAATTCAATATGCGGCGAAGGGGCCCTCATGTGCCGCTTCGAGAGCTGGCGCTCTCTCAATATCCTGGACATGGTCACCGGCGCGACCTGGCCGGGCTCAATGATGCCGTTGCCCTCGGCGATCATCAGGGCGCGCTCGACCGGCATGATGGGGCCTTTGTTCTCGCGGCCCGTGACATACATCAGGGCCGCGATGAACTCGACCTGCTCCTCAGTAAGGCCGGACTTTAGCAGGCCTTTATCGGACCTGGTCCGGCCTGTCGTGAAGCCGTGCTCTTTTGCCACCCTGTATAGATGCGGCTTGGAGCGTCCCGTCCGCTCGGAGTACTTCGCGAGTACTCCTTTGCGCTCCCTGGGGGCTGCGGCCTTGAGCTCTTCTGTGAAGTCCTCCTGCCAGCTCATCAGGCCTTCATCCCCGGTGCCCATTTTTCCTCGGACGGCTCTCCGAACTTTTCCGCCGCTGCGCTCCATGCGTCGAGTATCTGCCTGCGCATGTACCCGAGAGTCTCCATATAGGCCGCGACCATGCGGGGAGTACAGCTCGTCTCATCATCCAGCTCCGTGGTACGGTCCGGGTCGACCTTGAGCATGTACCCATCGAAGCCGGTGCGGAGCTTTCCCATCTTGTCGAGGAACTCGGCCTCTTCCGAGGTGAGGGACTTTTCCTCCTCTTTTTTACTGTGCTTATCGATCTGTTTATGGAGCTTCTCGTTGTTCTTGCGGAAGTCCTCGACGAGGCGCTGCTGCGCTTTTACCTCTGCCCTGGCTTCCTGAAGGCCCTTGTTCAATGAAGCGAGACTTTCGCGGAATTCGTCGAGGTTTTCCTCTATCTCTGTGACCTTGAACTCGGTGTCGCCGATCTTGATGATGCCCTTCTTTACCTCTGCCTTTGCGTCATCGGAGAGGCCGCTGCCGAGGGCGAGAAGGTCGCGCTTATGCAGGCCGATGCGCTCCGCTGTTTTAAGGAAGTTTTCTCCGTACTCCTCGAGAAACTTGATCTCCTGATTGATGGTGTTCTGGCTGCTCTGCAGGTCCTCAGCGCAGAAATCCTTCCACTCCTTGCCGAGGGCCTTGTACGCCTTTGAGTCCCTCAGTTGCTTATACAGGCTGTATCTGGCGGCATCGACGAGGTTGCCCACCGTCTTTGCCATCTTTATCGCACCGACCGTTTGGTGTACTTTTTTAAAGACCTCTTTGTCCATCCGCCCCTCCGATTCGGCGCAGCCGTTGCGCCGTTTATTTTCTAAGTATTTGATTTTCTTGATGTGCGTTTTTAAAACGGCGCAAGCGCTGAGCCGTTTTAGTTCTTTTCCACGAGGTCTACCCCGAACGCATCGCGTACAGTCCGTATGACCATTCTTCCGATCCAGGCCTCTTTTTCGCTTGTGCCTTTTTTAAGCCTTATGCACCCGCCGACCTCCTCTGCCCACCTGCGCTTAACGAGATTCCAGCAGATGTCGAAGACCTTGTTTTTGGAGAGGCCGGTGCCCTCGGCTATTTGCTTCTGAGCGACCGGCATCGGGCTCTTTTCCTCGATGAACTCGATTACGGCCATGAGGTTCTGATAGGCATCCCTTGTGTAGTCCCGCTCGCCTTCTTTATGGAGCTCCTGTTCCAATTACCACCTCCTCTTGAGTCTGAAGAGCCTGTCGACCGCGACCTGGTCATTGTGCTTCGACATCTCGACATAGTTGGCGATATTGAACCGTGGCTTGCCCATGTACTTTTTCCTCAGCCTGTAGCGGCGCTTCAGCATCACGACGCCGTCCCAGGCGAGGGAGAAAACGATTACCGAGAGAGCTCCGATTATGTATCCGAGAAACATGGTCACCTCCTCACTTAGGGTTGCCTTCGCCGCACATGAACCGGTTCCGCCTCATGTACGATCCGCAAAGGATTATCAGCACGATAAAAGCCGCGCACGTCAGTACCATTCCCGAAAACAAACCGATCAACAACCCGTCCTCGAACGACATACCGCACCTCCTTTTTATTCAGCTTGCAGCAGCGCCTTCTCGAGCTCCTTCTCTTCCCTCTGCAGCCGGACCTTCTCTTCCTTTATGAGCCCGAGCCGCGCCCTCACAACGTCCTTGCCCTTGAGAGCCTTGTGGTTGCCGGACTCGACCACTATATAGAGCGGCTCCCAATAAGCGGTCGATACACAAAAGGCCGCAAGCACCTCGGCAGGAATGCCCCACCTCTTATTTCCGTTCATATCGATGCAGTCGCTTGTCATGCACCGGCTCTCAGCCGACCAGCCGTCCAGGCTGCTCTTCGAGACCTCGATGCCGGTGAGCCTGTATATGTCCATGCAGATCTCGATGCGGTCCTTGCCGCTGTGCTTTATTCCTGCGGAGATCGATTGCCTGAGCTGCATACTTATGTTCATGCTGCCTGGCTGAGGAGGAGTCTCGGGCTTGAGGAGGGTGAATATGTTCATCTGGCGTGCGTCAATCGGCGTTTTCTTTTTTGACATGGCAATCGTCCTCATGTTTTGCTACATTACACCGGTAATTAAATGCGCTCTTTTAAGCGGCCTTGTTGCCACCGTTGGGCCAGAGGTCCTCGACGGATTTGCCGACAGCCTCGGCTATGGCCTTGCGGATACGCTTTGAGTTCTTATGGCCGTTTACGACATTCGAGACCCATTCCCGGCTCACACCGGCATTACGGGCTATCGCTGTTATGGAGGTTCCTGTACCGACGATGAGGGCTTTTATTTCGAGGTTGCTCATATATTTTTTTCTCAATTAAGTTTACGAATGTGAACTGATTGAGGACATAATAGTAGGTTACTCGACATTTGTCAAATAAAATATTGTCGGGTGGGGGTACTTTTTTATGGCCGTAGGTCCGCGTATAAAGCAGCTCCGAAAAATGGAAATGCTCACTCAGCAGGAAATTGCAGACCGATTGGGCGTCAAACGGTCATATATTTCGGAACTCGAATCAGGCAAATATAATCCTTCAGAACAGCTTATTTTGGGGATATGTAGAGAGTTCGGAGTGCGTGTCGAATGGCTGAAAACAGGGCAGGGAGAGATGTATGAAAAGAAGGGCTTCCTTCCGAAGGGCTTCTCTCTTATCGAGGCTATATATGATCGGCTCAC
>CAZDUP010000259.1:0-3600 GCA_964508625.1 uncultured Thermodesulfobacteriota bacterium | reverse complement strand
GCGCGGCGCGGTTCCTGCTATCCTCGTTGAGGGACGGGAACGGGCGCGTCCTGAGATATTTCCTCGACGGCTCGGGCGAAGTAAAGGGCATGCTCGAAGACTACGCGCTCCTTGCAACGGGGCTCTTATCTGTCCACGAGAGCACGGGAGAGGACGAATGGCTGCAGGAGGGCAGGAGGATAGTGGACAGGGCCATAGATCTCTTCTACGACGAATCAAGGGAGCTGTTCTACGATACCGGCAGCGACCAGGAGCAGCTCTTTGTACGTGAAAGGGACCTCTATGACAACGACGTGCCGTCAGGCAACTCCGCGGCTGCAGCGGCGCTCCTGAAGCTCGGGCGGCTAACGGACAACCCGCGATACCTGGCCCTTTCAGAGGGGATACTGAGGTCGATAGAAGGGGTAATGGACGAGCCTGTCTCGTACGGGAATTTCCTTGCGGTGATCGAGTCCTTCCTTTTAGGACAGGAGGAGAGGCCGCACTGATATTTACCATAGCAGGGTGTCTTTCGATACCCTGCTGCATCAGAGCTTGTTATCCTCCTCCACCACGGCCTTGAGCCGCTCCAGTATCCCGGGCGTGGCGGATATGACCCGGTTCCAGTTCGGGATCATCGGCGCCACGAGCGGGTTCTCCATTATGGTCCTCGCCGCCTCTATTATGGATTTCGTGAACGCGTCCACCATCATCGCCTCTTCGTGCCTGTCGTAGAAGAGGCCGTTTATGGCGGCGTCGCTCTCGTATTTCACTATGCTGTCTTCCGCCGTCTTGAGGTAGGCCGCCATGAGCGATTTGAAGAACCCGTCCGAGAAGACCATGCCCTCTGAGGCAAGGCTCCTGAATATTGATTTGGCAATGTCTATGCTCATCTTCATGAGGCCGGTCGAGGGGTCTTCCGCGGAGAGGGCCTGGTGCTTGTGCTCGTAGTTCTCCGCGATGTCCACCTGGCATATCCGTTTTGTAGAGTAGTTCCTGTAGACCTCAGCGAGCATCCCGACCTCGAGCCCCCAGTCCCAGGGTATGCGGTTTATCCTTGCGACGTCTATCGTCATGGAGAACTCGCCTGCAAGCGGGTACCTGAACGAATCGAGGAAATCGAGAAAGGGGTGGTGCAGGGCCATCCTGTGCAGCGCCGTTACGAGCGGCGAGAGGAACAGGCGCGTTACCCTGCCGTGCATCCTGTCGGTCACGCGCGCATAGAATCCCTTGCAGAAGACGTAGTCGAGCGTCGGGCTCGCGACCGGGTAGCAGAGCCTGCCCAGCAGGTCCAGGCCGTAGTTCTGTATGTCGCAGTCGTGCAGGGCTATTATGCTCGACCTTCCGTTTGCAAGCACATAACCGTAGGCTGTCCAGGCGGCTCGCCCCTTTCCGTTCTGCCCCGGGCTCACACCCTTTTCCTCGAGAGTCCTGTACAACTCGCTTATCCTCCTGCCGCCGGTGTGGATTATCGTCGTCTCCTGCGGAAGGACGGCCATGAACTCCTTTACGTTCCTGAACTCTTCGTCCGTGGCAGGGCCGAGCGAGAGCACGATCTCCCTTATGAAGCGTGCCTGCTTGAGCGCCTCGCGTATGCCCTTCATGGCATCGCTCATCACATCTGAATAAAGGGCCGGCAGCACGAGGGCGATGGGGCGCACGAGGCTGTAGAGCTCGAGCTCCGCCAGCAGGCGCTCTGACTTCGGCTTGCCCAGCCTGTGTAAAGTGGCTATTGTGCCGGCATTGTAAAAATCAGCCATGGCAGCTCTCCTCCCGGTCATATTAAGAGTAGACTACGGCTCTGTGGCTGTCAAGACGGGTTACTGCTTTATGTGGATGGTCCTCGTAGGGAAGGGGAACTCAATTTCTTCAGCCTTGAACCTGTTGAATATGCGCTTTCTGATATCTGATTGCACTTCGAACTGGTCAGTGTATTCAGCTACATGGCAGACCAGTGTGAAATTAAGGGAATAGTCGCCGAAACCCGGGATAAACCTTACGAAGGGCGCGGGGTCTTCCAGAAGGCCCTTGACCGTGCCTATGGCCTGTTTAGCCTCCTCGACGACCACCCTTTCGACGGTGGCCGGGTCGGAGGAGTAGCTCACGCCGATCTGGATGAGAACCGCCATTTTACTCTCAGGCAGTGAATGGTTTATTATTATGCTCTGAGCGACCTTGTTGTTTGGGATTATTATGATGTTGTTGGCAAGCTGCCTTATCCTCGTTGTCCTCCAGCCGATGTCCGTGACAAACCCCTCTTCCCCTGTGCTCATCTTTATGTAGTCTCCGACCTTTATGGGCCTTTCCATCAGTATGTGCATGCCAGCGAAGAAGTTCGAAAGAGAGTCCTGCAGCGCCAGGGCAACGGCCAGGCCGCCCACGCCCAGCGCGGTTAGCATCGGCGTGATGGACACTCCGAGGCCGTTCAGGATTATAAGGCCGCCTATGGCGAATATCAGGGCCTTGATGACAGTCCGCGAGAGGCCGGTTACGGCGACTCCGCCCGCGGATCTCTCCAACGCGCCCTGGACGAGCTTCGAAAGTATGTTCGCGGCCGCAATGGTCACCGAGAGCGTTATGAGGACGTAAAGCGCGCGCAGGCCGTAGTTCACGTACTCAACAGGCAGCCCTGAGGTGGCTATCGTGACGTAGAGGGCGATTGCTATGGCCCAGAAGATGGACGGGTGGTGGATCGAGTCTATTACGAAGTCGTCGGCCCTGGTGTCCGTGCGCTCGGCAAGCCGCTCGAACCACCGGAGGGCGAGGCGGCGCGCCACGAGAAGGACTGCAAGGATTACGAGGAACTCCAGGCCGAAGAATGCCAGGGTCTTCCAGAGGCTCGCGTCAGACCTGTCGATTTTGAAGAACTGCTCCATATTGCCCGCCAGTGTAACACCAACGGGGCCGCCTTTTCAACCCCCTGAGGCTCAGAGCTGGTCGATGTTGTCGTCTTCGCGCCTTGACAGCAGATAGTCAACGGCGCGTTTCGCGTAATCCCGGCCAGCTATCCCGAAGGCGACCGCCGCGGCAAGGCCTATCGCGCCGAAAAAGATCACGAAGGCGGCGTGAACGACCCTGGGCGCGATTGCGAGCTCTTCCAGCGCCATCGAGAATACGAGCACAAAGAGGAGCACCCTCACAAGCTCGCTCAGCGCCCTGGAGTACTCTATCCCGGCGGTAACTCCGGCTATGAGGACCGCCCTCGAGAGGTACTTGGTTATGAAGAACCCGAAGAGCACTATGAGGAGCGCCGTGAAAAAGCGAGGAAGGATGGTGAGGAAGATGGAGACGATGGCGTCAGTGACCCTGAAGCCCAGAGTGGCGAACCCGGCCACAAAGAATAGCACGACAATGAACCAGTAGACGAACGAGCCCATGAAGCTCGTGGCCTTGCCGGAGAAGTTGAAAAACCCGAAGAACTCGGCGGAACGCTCCGGCGGAGTGATCACGCCCATGATCGCCCGGCTGACCGATTGCGTGCCACCCATCACCACTGCGTCCTCGATTACCGCGCCCTTCTCCACCTTGACGCCGGCGAAAAGGATGGAGTGCTTGACCGTACCTTTGATCCTGCAGCCGTCCGTAATCATGGAGTTCTCCACTACGCCGCCTGCGCTGACC
>CAZDUP010000258.1:0-3620 GCA_964508625.1 uncultured Thermodesulfobacteriota bacterium | reverse complement strand
GCTCTTTCTTGATGCCCTCGAAGATGGGCCCATGCACATAGACAGCCTCCTTGAGAAGACCGGCATGGGAGCGGCCAGGGCGGCGACTGTACTCCTCGAAATGGAACTCAAGGGGTATGTAGAGCAGAAGCCAGGCAAGCAGTTCGTGAGAAGGATTTGATTTGAGGCTGCAGAAAAAGGCCCATCTGCTTTGTTGTCTCGCTCGTCTGTGCGGCGTACGGCAAAGAGTACGCCTCCTTCCTCGCTCCTCGCCTCCTCGCATCTGGACCTTTTTGAGCAGCCTGCGGCCGATGGATGAAATCTCCCGCAACGCTTGGGACTGTGCTATAATATCTGCCGTTGGAATTCCGCACGGACTCCAGGCAGACCGCTTCAAAATCCAGACAAACTCAAACGTACTTGACAAGGGCGCTGGCCTGAGAGATAGTTTCATGGTTTTACAGAACGATATTAAGGGACATACAGGTATATGGGAAAATCGCTTGTCATAGTCGAGTCGCCGGCAAAGGCAAAGACCATAAACAAGTTCCTCGGCAAGGAATTCATGGTCCTGGCCTCCATAGGGCACATAAAGGACCTGCCGAAGAGCAAGCTCGGCATAGAGATAGAGAACGGCTTCGAGCCGCACTACGAGCTCATAAAGGGCAAGGCCGCGACGATGCGCGAGCTCAAGAAGGCCGGAAAGGCTGCCGAGCGCATATTCCTCGCGCCTGACCCTGATAGAGAGGGCGAGGCGATAGCCTGGCACATAGCCGAGGAGATAGACAAGAAGAAGGAGAAGACCTTCAGGGTCCTCTTCAATGAGATAACCGAGAAGGCCGTGAAAGAGGCCATCACGCACCCCATCGGCCTTGACCAGAACAAATACGAGGCGCAGCAGGCAAGGCGCGTCCTCGACAGGCTCGTGGGCTACCAGGTGAGCCCCATATTGTGGGACAAGGTGAGACGCGGCCTCTCTGCGGGCAGGGTGCAGTCCGTGGCCGTGCGCATAATCTGCGACCGGGAGCGCGAGATACAGGCCTTTGTGCCAAGGGAGTACTGGTCCCTTACCGCGAGGCTCTCCACCCTCAAGGGGGACGAGTTTAGCGCGAAGCTCGCGAAGAAGAACGGCCAGAAGATAGAGCTCAACAACGAGGAAGAGACAAAGGCCGTGCTCTCTGCGCTCGAAGGCGCCTCCTTCAAGGTAGGCGATGTCGAGACCAAGGAGACGAAGAGGAACCCTGCCGCGCCCTTCACCACAAGCAAGCTCCAGCAGGAGGCGGCGAGGAAGCTCGGATATACCGCGAAGAAGACCATGATGCTCGCGCAGCAGCTTTATGAGGGCGTCGAGCTTGGCGACGAGGGCTCTGTCGGCCTCATTTCGTACATGAGGACAGACTCGACCAGGATATCAAACGAGGCAATTGCAGCGGCGCGGACCCATATAGAGCAGAAGTTCGGGCCTGACTACCTTCCGAAGGCCCCGAACGTCTACAAGACCAAGAAGAAGACGCAGGACGCCCATGAGGCCATAAGGCCGACATATTTCCAGCACACGCCGGAGTCCGTGAAAAAGCATCTCTCACGCGACCAGTTCAGGCTCTACCAGCTCATCTGGAACAGGTTCATCGCTTGCCAGATGACGCCAGCCATAATGGACCAGACAAGGGCCCTCATCGAGGCAAAGGAGTACCTCTTCACATCGTCAGGCTCCACTATAAAGTTCCCCGGCTTCATGGCCGTCTACATCGAGGGGCAGGACGTGGAGGAGGAGAAGGAGGAGAGGCTCCCGGCATTGAAGGCAGGAGAGGCATTGAACCTCCTGGGCCTCGACCCGGCCCAGCATTTTACTCAGCCGCCGCCCCGTTTCACCGAAGCCTCGCTCGTGAAGGAGCTGGAAGAGAAGGGAATCGGACGGCCTTCGACGTACGCGGCCATACTCTCGACCATACAGGACAGGGAGTACGTCGTAAAGGACAACAAGCAACTGAAGCCCACTGAGCTGGGCTTCATGGTCACGGACCTCCTCATACAGAGCTTCCCCGGCATACTCGATGTCGAGTTCACGGCCCACATGGAAGAGGAGCTCGACATGATAGAGGAAGGCCAGATGGAGTGGCGCGAGACCATGAAGGAGTTCTACGGCCCCTTCAGCGAGAGCCTGGAGCGCGCGAAGAAAGAGATGAAGAACGTAAAGGCCGAAGAGGTCCCGACCGACATCACCTGCGAGAAGTGCGGAAAAATGATGGTGATAAAATGGGGCAGGAAGGGCAAGTTCCTCGCCTGCTCCGGATACCCTGAGTGCAAGAACACCAAGGACTTCACTACAGGGGAGGACGGCAAGATAGTGGCCCTCGAGAGGACAACCGAGGCAACCGACACCCCATGCCCCAACTGCGGCAAGAACATGATAGTCAAAAGCGGCCGCTTCGGCAGGTTTCTCGCGTGCCCTGACTACCCGAACTGCAAGACGACGCGCCCGCTCTCTACCGGCATACCCTGCCCCAACGACGATGGAGGCATGCTGGTCGAGAGGCGGACAAAGAGGGGCAGGACATTCTCGAGCTGCTCGAAGTACCCTAACTGCACCTACGCGACATGGGAGCTTCCCAAGGCCGAGGAGACTCCCAAGGCCGATTGACCTTGGACCTTGTTTTCAGGTATAATCCCTTAAAGCCTCGGACGCCTGATGCCGGGGCTGAAGTCCCATTTGACCATTTTTCCGTTCCACTCTCCATAGCACCTCATCCATAGATACCCAAGCCTGAACGCACCCCGGTCCTTGCACACGCTCATCTGAAAGGAAGGAGCAGAATGATCACAAAGGACTCCAAACGCATCCTGGTCGCGGACGACTCGATATTCTTCAGGACCAAACTCTCTGACATACTGGTCGAGGCCGGCCACAAGGTGAAGTTCGCCAAGGACGGGCGGGAGCTCATCAGGGAGATAAGCATAGATGCGGGCGGGATAGACCTCCTGATGCTCGACTTGCAGATGCCCGACATAGACGGCTTTGGCGTGCTCGGCTGGATGAACGCGAACGGGCTCCGTGGACGGTTCCCGGTGCTCGTCATAACAGGCGTCTACGAGCCTGGCGACATAATGGAGAGGCTACGTGGACTCGGCGCAAGCGGCCTCATGACAAAGGGGCTCACGCCCGAGCAGATAATATTCAGGGTGAACAGGCTCCTTTTCCCCGAGAAGGTCGCTCATGGCCAGCCGAGGATAAGGGTGCCCGTATCTCTCCCGGTAGATTTCATGCTCGGTGATATCACCAGGACAGGCTTTCTTTTAAACCTGAGCGAGACAGGCGCCTTCCTCAATACCAAAGAGGAGCTTCTCACAGGGGCAATGGTCAGGCTCATGTTCCAGATCCCGGGAGCGCCCCGGCTCATTGACGTCAAGGCCGCTGTGAAATGGTCTACCTCAGAGGTCGCCACAAAGACCCTCTTCGGCGGCTATGGCCTCATGTTTACATCTGTGCCGGAGGGGGACATCGCCATGATGAGGACGTTCATAGACGCCGAGGTGAAGAGGCTGGGCCTGGATAAACTTTGAGAGGCTGCTCAATTAAGCCCATCTGCTTGTCGAGTCGCGGAGGTCACTGCGGCGTACGGCAAAGAGTACGCCTCATTCCT
>CAZDUP010000257.1:0-3661 GCA_964508625.1 uncultured Thermodesulfobacteriota bacterium | reverse complement strand
AGCATCATTATGCTGCCCGCGAGAGTATAGAGGAAGAACTTCACGGCTGAGTATATGCGGTTCTTTCCGCCCCACACGCCTATTATGAGGTACATGGGGATGAGCATCGCCTCCCAGAACAGATAGAAAAGAAGGAGGTCGAGAGCGGCGAAGACGCCCAGCATGGCGGTCTGCATGGCGAGGAGCGCTATCATGAACTCCTTGACCCTGTGCTTTATGCCGGTCCAAGAGGCGAGCACGCAGATGATGCCGAGGAAGGCGGTAAGGAAGATGAAGAGCACGCTTATGCCGTCAACGCCGAGGTAGTAGAAGACGCTCCAGGACGGTATCCAGTCGTACCTCTCCACGAACTGCATCCTGTGAGTGGACGCGTCGAATCCCGTTAGGAGCGGGATGGTAAAGGCGAAGTCCGCCACGGCGAAGGCGAGCGCGATCCACTTTATCGCGCGCTCGTCCCTAATAAACAGAAGGAGCGCCGCGCCCAGGAGCGGCAGGAAGATTATGAGGCTTAAAAGGTGTTCGGACATCTCTATCCCTTCAATGTGTCGAGCTCATCGACATTGAACGTTTTTCTGTTCCTTACGAGCGCAATGAGGATGCCGAGGGCCACCGCCACCTCGGCCGCGGTCACTGTGATGGTGAATATCGAGAAGATCTGCCCGGTCATATCGCCAAGCATGTACGAGAAGGCGACGAAGTTGATATTGACCGAGTTGAGCATCAGCTCGATTGACATGAGGACCACTATTATGTTCCTCCTCATGAGGACGCCGGCGACACCTATGAGGAAGAGAACGGCCGCAGCGGCTATGTACCACGAGATCGGGACCATCTATCTCTGACGCTCCTTTGCCATTATGACGGCCGCGACGAGCGCGGCCAGAAGTATTATCGATACGACCTCGAACGGGAAGAGGTACTTGGTAAAGAGCAGCTGTCCTATCGACTCTGTCGTGGTCTCCTTGGCGCCTGCGGGCGCGGTCCCGAGCGGGCTGCCGAATATGAAGGCCAGCATCTCGGCGCCGAGGACTACTATCACTCCCGCCACAAAGCGCCTCTTCACCGGCGGGAAGCTCTCAATGGCTGCCTTCTTGACGTCAAGTATGAGGACGACGAAGAGGAACAGGACCATTACAGCGCCGACGTAGATGAAGACCTGGGCGACTGCCACGAAAGGCGACCTCAGGAGCACGAAGAGCGCGGCCACCTGCACGAGGCAGAGCATGAGCGACACGGCGCTGTGCACCGGGTTACGGAGCGACACCACGGCCACGCCGGAGCATATGGCGACTGTCGCGAACATCAGAAAGAAGAATTTTTCCATCACTATCCCTTTATGCCTTCAAAGCCTGGCTGGCCTGAACCTTTGCCAACCCGGAAACTTTCTACAGAAGCCTCTTCTTGGACATTCTCAGGTCTGGCACGACCTTTATGCCCTCTGGCGACCTCACGAACTTTGCCCTGACCACGAAACCGCCCTTTATGGTCTCTGGTATGGACTGCGGCTCAAGGAGCTCTTCCCTGTTCTTCGTAGCGCAGGAGAGGTCGAAGCACGCGAGTTCATAATCCCTGCCGAGCCTTACGGCCCTTGTGGGGCAGGCGTCCTCGCAATAGCCGCAGAAGAGGCACCTCGTGAGCTCGACCTTCCAGACCTTCGCAACCCTGTCGGCTATGCCCCTGCCAGAGTCGTCCTCCATCGGGATGACCGTTATGCACTGAGTGGGGCAGACCTTTGCGCAGAGCTCGCAGGCCACGCAGAGCTCCCTGCCGTTCGCGTCCTTGTTGAGCGTATGCTGTCCGCGGAAGCGCCTGTACGGGACCCACTTCTCATGGTCAGGGTACCTGAGGGTAATGCTCCTCGATACGTTGTACCTGAGAGTTATCGCGAGGCCCTTTATGAAATCGACGAACAGGGCCTTCTTTATGAAATCGGTTATCCTGCTTGTGCCGTTGCTCATATCCTCATCAATCCGGTAATAAGTATGCTCACCAGTGAAAGCGGTATCAGTATCTTCCAGCCTATAGTCATGAGCTGGTCGTACCTGTACCTGGGCAGCGTGAACCTGAGCCACATGAAGAAGTAGATGAAGGCGACCGTCTTTGCCATGAACCAGAAGATGCCGGGCACGAGCTTGAAGAGCGCCCCTTCAAGCGGCGGATGCCAGCCGCCGAAGAACATCACCACTATAAGGACCGACACGCTCACCAGGGCCACATACTCCGCGAGCATGAAATACGAGAACCTCATGCCGCTGTACTCGGTGTGGAAGCCGGAGGCCAGCGTGCCTTCGTCCTCCGGGAGGTCGAAGGGTATGCGGTTTATCTCAGCTAAGCCCGCGATAAGGAATATCGCGAACCATACAGGCCCCACCGGCAGATAGAGTATGTTCCAGTTGTGGATGCCGCCAGCCTGCGCCCTTACCATCTCCACGAGGCTCAGTGAATCCGTCATCATGACCACGCCTATTGCCGCGAAGCTCAGGGCTATCTCGTAGCTGATCATCTGCGCAGAGGAGCGCAGGCCTCCGAGGAGGGCGTACTTCGAGTTCGACGCCCAGCCGCCGAAGATGATGCCGTATATGCCGAGGCCGCCTATGGCGAGCACGTAGAGAATGCCGACGTTAAGGTCAGAGAGGTAAAGGGAGACCTCCCTGTTCACGAACGGTATCGTGACGTTCTCGCCGAAGGGTATCGCGACGAAGACCAGGAACGCCGGGACCATCGCGAGGAACGGCGCGAGCTTGAAAAGGAACCTGTCCGACCTGTCAGGGCAGATGTCCTCTTTCAAAAGGAGCTTCAACGTGTCAGCCAGAGGCTGAAGAAGCCCGTGCGGTCCCACCCTCATTGGACCGAGCCTCACGTGGATATGCCCCGCGACCTTCCTCTCAAGCCAGGTCAATGGCATGGGAAGGGCAAAGATGATCCCCGTAAGGAAGAACGCCTTTGCTACGATTATGAATACTTCTATAAGGGTTCCGGTATCGAGCATCTGTCAGTCCGCGGGCGGCCTAAAGCCTACCCTCTTTTCCTGCCCCACATGTAATTTATCATCTCGATGTAGCGCGAGTTCATGCCGCGCACTATCGAATGGATCGTGAACACTATGTTCCTCAAGAGCTTGTATATGACCCTCGGGTTGCCGTCCACGAGCGTTTCGAAATCGTTCTTGTCTATCACGTAGGTCTCGAGGTCTGATACCGCCACCAGGGTAGCGGATCTCGGCCTGCCGTCCAGAAAACTCATCTCGCCGAAGATGTCGCCGTCCTTCATTATGGTGAGCGTGAAGAGCTCCCCGTCAGGAGCGGTCTTGCAGGCCTTTACCTCGCCCTTCCTGATGATATAGAGCGACTGGCCGTCCTCGGATTCCTTGAATATCGTCTCCCCGGTCTTGAAGCTCTTCTTGTTGACTATCGGGGCTATTGCCGCAACCTCTTTGTCCGTCAGGTCTGCAAAAAACTGGACATCTCTCAGCAATTTCGCGTCTATCATTTCCCTGCCTCCGCTATAGGAGATCGCATTCCCGGATTTTGAGGCTTTAAAACGACTTCTCTATCGCGACCCTCTGCACGCCCTCGCCCCTCTTGTAGAACCTGTTCACAGGGGCTGACTCGAAGTTCTCGGGAATGAAGGCCACGCCGCTCTTCGTGCCCTTGCGGGTGCG
>CAZDUP010000256.1:2219-3671 GCA_964508625.1 uncultured Thermodesulfobacteriota bacterium | reverse complement strand
TCTCCGGGGCCGAGCGACTCTATCTCCTTTGGGCCGGGCGAGAAGACGCCGACCTTGTCAACGTCAAACTCCTTGCCGTTGGCCATGAAGCGCATCCTCGTGCCCTGCTTTATCTCGCCCTCATAGACCCTTATCTGCACGATGACGCCCTGGTATATGTCATACCAGCTGTCGAATACCATAGCCTTCAATGGCGCTCTCTCATCCCCTGCCGGGGGAGGAACACGCTTCACTATGGCTTCGAGCACGTCCTTTATGCCGATGCCTTCCTTGGCGCTTGTGAGCACGGCATCGGATGCGTCTATGCCGCATACCTCTTCTATTTCGGCCTTTATCCTCGGAGGGTCCGCGGAAGGCAGGTCGATCTTGTTTAAAACAGGGACTATCTCGAGCCCGACATCGACCGCCGTATAGAGGTGGGCAAGGGTCTGCGCCTCGACGCCCTGGGATGCGTCCACGACCAGTATCGCGCCCTCGCAGGCTGAAAGCGAACGCGAGACCTCGTAGCTGAAATCAACATGTCCCGGCGTGTCGATCAGGTTCAGCACGTACATCTCGCCGTCGTCAGCCTTGTAGTTGAGCCTTGCGGTCTGCGCCTTGATGGTGATGCCGCGCTCCCTTTCGAGCTCCATCTTGTCGAGGAACTGATCGACCATCTCCCTCTTGGTTATGGCCCCGGTGTACTCAAGGAGCCTGTCCGAAAGGGTGGACTTGCCGTGGTCTATGTGCGCTATTATCGAAAAATTTCTGATGTTGCCGGTCTTTGTCAAATGGGTTTCCTTATCGCTTTTTCAGGTGATGAGGCAGTAACATAACATTGTAAATAATCGTGACTATTTTGTCAAAAGAAAAGCCCGGCCCAAAAGGGCCGGGCTTTGGACGGGAAAGCGGAACCTGCCGCGGGTTCAATTTTGTAAATTGAACCTGATATTCGTGTGCCCGATAAGGACTAGCAGGTTCAGGGTGCAACCCTGAACCTGCTGGAGACAACAAAGCAGATGCGCCTTATTTCAAGCCGTTAAGACTTTGTGACCTGATCTATCCAGTTCAGATAATCCTTATTGCCCGCCCTGATATCGACTGCGATTATCTCAGGGACCTCGTAGCTGTGGAGTTGGAGGATCCTCTTTTTGAGCTCGTCAAAGAGCGCCTTCCTGGTCTTCATGATGCAGAGGACCTCTTTTTCGTCGTACATCTCGCCCTTCCACATGTAAATGGATCGGAGGCCGGGAAGTATGTTGCAGCAGGCGGCCAGACCCTCGCTTACGCAGGCGTCGCCTATCTGGACAGCCGATTCCTCGTCCTGGGCTGTCATGAACACGATGACATGCTCGCTCATCCGGAAACCCCCTTGAGCACTAATTAGAGCAAAAAACTAACATCTTTGGATGGATAAAGCAATGGGCCGGAATAAGGCGGCTATCTTTCTTACTCAAGCAGCTTTCTCAAATC
>CAZDUP010000256.1:1073-2209 GCA_964508625.1 uncultured Thermodesulfobacteriota bacterium | reverse complement strand
GTGCGTGGCTCCCCAGTATATGCGATGGCATGAAGGACAGGCCGAGAAATCCGATTGTGTTTTGAATACATACGGCGGCACCCTGTCCTCCACGCTCTCTCTTGGCAACTTCTCAAGCAGGACGTTGCACCTCAGGCAGCGCGTGAGCAGCTTTTTCTCAACGGGCGGAAACTCCTTTACGACCTGCTTCAACTGCTCTCCCACGAGGTCGTCGTTTATGAAAAATTCCCGCCCAACCGCGCTCCTTCGAATGACGAGCCTCGTATCCCGCGTGAGAATGGTCCTGCCCTCCTCTATCGCCCTTCTCAGCAGTTCGTTGTCATCGATATGGGCGTCATAGGCCACGTCATATCCGAGCGTCCTCATCCACCTGGCGAGCTTGCCGAGCATGGCATCGGCGAAAAACCGCTGTCCGCTCCCGTTTTCCATTCTGCCCCATTAAAAAAGGCCGTCCACAGGGACGGCCTTTTTATGTCCTATTTTGACTTTTTCATCCAAAAAATATTTGCGCGGTCCTCAGCATCTCCAGATCGACCGTCTTGAGCTTCTCGGTCGCTTCCTTGAGCGATACATCAAGTATATTGTTGCCACGGAGAGCCACCATCCTTCCGTACTTGCCGTCATTCAGTAGCTCTATGGCCTTAACACCGAAGCGGGTCGCAAGTACCCTGTCAGAAGCAGTCGGTGTGCCGCCCCTCTGCAGATGGCCGAGGACCACGAACCTTGACTCGAGGCCGAGCCTCTTCTCTATCTCATTGGCTAAGAACTCTCCCACGCCGCCAAGCTTCACGTGTCCGAATGCGTCGAGGGTCTTGTCCTTGGTTATCATGCTGCTCGCTTCCTTGGGAAAGGCCCCCTCGGCCGCGACGATGAGGCTGAAGTACTTCCCTGCCTCCCTCCTCTTTCTTACGTAATTGCAGACCTCTTCAACGTCAAAGGGCTGCTCAGGGATGAGGATGACGTCAGCGCCTCCGGCAAGGCCGCCGTAGACGGCTATCCAGCCCGCGTGCCTGCCCATGACCTCCACGACCATGACCCGCTGGTGGGCCTCTGTGGTCGAGTGCAGCCTGTCGAGAGCCCACGTAACTATGCTCACGGCAGTGTCGAAGCCGAATGTGAAGTCAGTGCCCGAGAGG
>CAZDUP010000256.1:0-1063 GCA_964508625.1 uncultured Thermodesulfobacteriota bacterium | reverse complement strand
TCTTGGGCACGCCCACGGTCTTTATGCCCTTGTCATGGAGCTTGGAAGCCACGCTCAAGGTATCGTCCCCGCCGATGCAGACGAGGGCGTCTATTTTAAGCTCCTCCAGATTCCTGAAGAGCTTCTCCGCGTCCTCAGGCTTCTTAAGGGGGTTCGTGCGGGAGGTGCCGAGTATCGTTCCTCCGAGCGGAAGAAGGCCTGAGACAGAGCTCCTGTCGAGCTTGACGGTCTTTGCCTCAAGAAGCCCCCTCCAGCCTTCCCTGATGCCTGTGAACTCGTGGCCGAGTTGAAGGCCCCTTTTTACAACGGCCCTTATGACTGCGTTGAGCCCCGGGCAGTCGCCCCCGCCTGTCAGTATACCGATATTCATCCGCTCCCCCTCCGCAATTTGGCTTGAACGCCTGCAACACGGCATTCTTATTTATACTGTAACCGGCTCGGCAACTGCCTCCTCTTCGAGGGCTATGGGCAGGCTCACCGTAAAGACAGAGCCCCTGCCAATGACGCTATCGACCGAAATCGTGCCGCCGTGGGCCTCGGCTATCTCCTTGCAGATGCTCAAGCCAAGACCCGCGCCGCCAACGTTTTTCCTCGCCTTGTCGACCCTGTAGAACCTGTCGAAGATATACGGCAGGTCCTCGGCTGAGATGCCGATGCCAGTGTCCCTCACCCTGTATACGGCCATATTCCCCTCTTTCTTTAGGAGAACTTCCACCCTGCCGCCCGCGGGCGTGTACTTTATGGCGTTGTCGATGAGGTTGAAGACGAGCTGGCTTATCCTCACGTGGTCGCCTTTTACGAATAGCTCTTTAGTCTCAATCATATCCAACCGGACTCTGCTGTCAAGGGCGAGCCTCTTGAGCTGCTCGCACCTCTCGTAGACCACCTTGCCGAGATCTACCCTCTCGTGCGCGGTCGCGCCCTTCTCAACGTCCATCTTGGCGAGGTCGAGGAGATTTCTCACTATATAGCTCATCCTGTCTATCTCCTCGAGGTTCGAGGAGAGCACCTCTTTCAGATACTTCTCATCCCCTTTTGAGCGGAGCGCTATCTCTATTTCGCC
>CAZDUP010000255.1:0-3707 GCA_964508625.1 uncultured Thermodesulfobacteriota bacterium | reverse complement strand
ATTTGCCGATACCAGGCAGCACCTGGACCCAGCCTACGATCGAGGCCAGGGCAGCGGCCCTGTAATAGGCCTGGTACGTGGCCGTGCCGCCGAAGAGGCGAGCTATCGCATGGAAGACCGAGATGAAGGCGGAGAATATGAGTACGTTCAATACCGGTGCGAACAGCAGAAAAAAGGCCGCTTCCACTGGCTCAGTAACTATGCCCTGGAGCATGGCGCCGATGGCGACAGCGAGGCCGCCTATGGCGAGTATGATTATACCGGGTACAAGGGCCGCCTCGTCATTGGCCGCCTCTTGGGCCGCTTCCTTCCTTAATCTGATTATCTCGACAGCTTTCCTCAGGTACTTCCCTAATTCAACCCGCCCCGCCATTATGCTCAGATCATCCCCTTTTTCCTGATTATATTAATGAGCGCCGCCTCGGCCTCTCTCATCCTGGCTGCCTGACGCCCGCCTTTTACGTGATCGTGTCCCAGAAGGTGCAGTATGCCATGCACAAGCAGGCGAGAGAGCTCTTCATCTTCGCTTACCTTGAATAGAACGGCCTGCTCCCTCGCCCTCTCCATCGAAATGACTACATCGCCGAGCATGCTCTCGTCGTCCATCGGAAAGCTCAGCACGTCAGTGGGCTTGTCCTTGCCCCTGTAATCCCTGTTGAGCGCCCTTATGCCCTCGTCGTCCGTAAGTAGTATCGAGAGCTCCCTGCCCTTACACCCCAAGCCTTCTAAGGCGGTCTCTGCCATCTTTTTTGCCTTCATCCGCCCCTTTTTTCCCTGTACCAGAACCTTCAATGCCCTTCTCCTTAAGTATGTCCACCGGCTCCGGGTAGTCTATCCTCTGATGGTACATACCGGCGAATACACGGTTAAAGCTCCTCGTTATGGCGTGCAGGTCCTTGAGCGTGAGCTCGCATTCATCGAGCTGGCCGTCGGAGAATATCCTGTTCACTATTTTTTGCGTAAGCCACTGTACCCTGTCGGGCGTTGGGTCCGGGAGCGTCTTGCTCGCCGCCTCTATCGCGTCCGCGAGCATCACTATGCCTGCCTCCTTGGTCTGAGGCTTGGGGCCTGGATAGCGGAAATCATTCTCGGCGATATCTTCCCCGTCCTCACCGGCCTTCGCCTTCTGGTAAAAATAGGTAATGAGCGCGGTGCCGTGGTGCTGGCTTATCATCTCGGTTATCTCCGCGCCGAGCCTGTACTTGGCCGCGAGCTCCACGCCTTCCTTCACATGGCTCGAGAGTATGAGGGAACTCATCGATGGAGTGAGCCTCTCGTGCCTGTTCTCGCCGGACGTGTTCTCGATGAAGTACTGCGGCATCTTTGTCTTGCCGATGTCATGGTAATAGGCGCCAACGCGCGCAAGGAGCGGGTTTGCGTTTATGGATTCGGCGGCGGCCTCGGCGAGCGTGCCTATCATGAGCGAATGGTGGTAGGTCCCCGGCGCCTTCATGGCAAGCTCTTTCAACAGCGGGTGCTCCATGCGGGAGAGCTCAAGGAGCCTTATGTCCGTCGTGTACTGGAAGAGCACCTCAAGGACAGGCGCGAAGCCGATGGCCAGGATTGACGCGAGGACGCCGTTCACGAGACCGGTGAATACGAGCTGGAAGGCGCTGTCAAAACCACCGCCGTTTATTATGGAGATGCACACGAGCATCGCCGCGTTTACAGCGCCCAGAAGGAGCCCTGCCCTTATGACTATCGACCTGTGCGTGCAGTGCCTCACGCCGGAGGCTCCGGCAATGCCTCCCGCGAGCGCAAACGCGGACATCTCGACCCCTCCAACGAAATAACCGGCAAGGACCGAGCTCGCGGCGGCAAAGACCAGCGCTGTCTCCGAGTTGAGGAGAAGCCTCACGAGCATGGGCCCAACAGCCACAGGCACAATATATCCGTATACGGATGACGAGCCCGGGAATATCTCACCCATGACGAGGGCGGCAGTATCGGAAAGATTCAGGAGCACGAGCACGCCGGAGAGGACCGTACCCATGAGGAGCAGGTCCTTTGGCATTGATGCGAACTTCCTTATGTTCCTTCTTGCGAAATAATAGCTTACGAAAAGGAGGAGCGCGGTAAGAAAAAAGAAGCCGGCTGCGGGCAGGCCCGAGTCCTCGCTATTTATGCTGGATTCTATGAGGTCGAGCCGCTTGACTTCAGCATCCGTCACGACCTGCCCCTCGCGGACCACGACCTCGCCCTTGCGGACGATAGCTCCGCCGGATGCCGCGTCCACCGGGGATTTTATGTCAGTGCGCGCGACCTCGCCGGGAGAAAGGCTGTAGCCCCTGAAGGTGAGATACGGGTAATAGAGGACCGTGGCGACGAGGCTCACCAGGAGAAGGAGCCCGATCTTCCTTGATAGGTCCTTGGACCAGCCGCCTGCAACGGCTTTAGTCGCGGCCTGCTCCTGCCTACTGGGCATCCGGCTCCTCCGCGGCTGCGCTCTTTCTTTTGTTCTCCATGCGCTCGAAGGCCTTTACCACCTTCTGCACGAGCGGGTGCCTTACAACGTCAGTCTCGGTGAAGGTGATGAACTCAATGCCCTCGACGTCTTCGAGTATCTTCTTTGCCTCGACAAGTCCGGAGGGCTTTGCCAGCGGAAGGTCTATCTGCGTGATGTCGCCGGTGATGACGGCCTTTGAGCCGAAGCCGAGCCTGGTAAGGAACATCTTCATCTGCTCTATGGTGGTGTTCTGCGCTTCGTCGAGGATGATGAAGGAATCGTTTAGCGTCCGCCCCCTCATGAAGGCAAGCGGCGCGACCTCGATGGCGCCTCTCTCCAGGAACTTCTGCGCCCTCTCGTAATCTATCATGTCATGGAGCGCGTCATAGAGCGGCCTGAGGTACGGGTCTACCTTTGCCGCGAGGTCGCCTGGCAAGAAGCCGAGCTTCTCTCCTGCCTCGACAGCCGGCCTCGTAAGAATAATCCTGTCTACCTCTTTGCTCATGAGGGCCGCTACAGCCATCGCCATCGCGAGATAGGTCTTTCCGGTGCCCGCGGGCCCGACGCCGAAGACGATGTCGTGGCTCCGTATGGCATCAACGTATCTCTTCTGAGCGACGCTCTTAGGGGCTATGACCTTCTTCCGGTAGGAGATATAGACCGTATCCATGAATACGTCAGCGAGCTCCACGTCCCTGTCGCCGAGCACCATCCTCATGGCATAGTCAAGGTCGTGCGGGTAGAGGGGATAGCCCTTTTCCAACAGCTTATAGAGCTCGACCACGAGCCTCTCGGCGAGCTCGGCCTTCTCTGGCTCGCCGGTCACTGTAACTAGCGTGCCGCGCGTGGTCATCCTCACACCGAGCTTCTTCTCGAAGCGGCGCAAGTTTTCGCCCGCCTCGCCAAATAGCCTCATGGCAAGGTTGTTGTCGTCGAGCGTTATCTGTCTCTGTACCGTTCCGTTCTTTTCAGTTGCCACTTTGTCCTGCTTTTTAATTCAAAAACCCCTCCGGAGAGGGGTCTTGCTGCCTGGCATTTTCAAAAATTGTAACATTAATTCAATATTTTTGCAATTCCGGGCATTTTCCCCGGCAGAGGTTAAAAAAAAAGCCCCTTAAAAGGGGCTTTCAAAGAATATCTCCGTCAAACTAAACAGTCGCCATCTTGTCCATGTCCAGGAGCATGGGGCTCTGAAGCGCGAGCCTCTTTTCGCTCTGGACCGAATCGCTGAACTCCCAGTTGCCGGGCTTTTTCCATATCT
>CAZDUP010000254.1:0-3715 GCA_964508625.1 uncultured Thermodesulfobacteriota bacterium | reverse complement strand
CGATACCGGCTGCATCTGGCGTGAAGCCCGCGGGCGCTGTAGTGGTGAGCTACTATGTGCCGCGTAGCCTTGTTGACAAGATGAAGGAGATATCAGCCGCCTTCGAGGGATATCAGCAGCTCGAGCTTTTGAAGTACCCTGTTAAGGCGAGCTACTTTACCATATTGCTCATCATTACCCTTCTAATAGTCTTCTTCTCGATATGGATAGGGCGCTACCTCGCCAAGGAGCTGACAACACCCATTCAGGAGCTTGCCGAGGGCACGCATGCCGTGGCGAGCGGCAACCTCGACTACCGGATAGACGTGGAATCAGACGACGAGATAGGACTCCTTGTGAAGTCCTTCAACAGGATGACCGAGGACCTCCGCGCAAACAAGACCAAGCTCGAGACCGCTAACCTTGACCTCAGGCGCACTAACACGGAGCTCGACCAGAGGATGAGGTACATTGAAATCGTCCTCGGCAACGTGCCTGCCGGCGTCGTGTCGATTGACAAGGCCGGAAGGATAGTCTCGATAAACAGGGTCGCAGCCGAGATGCTCGCCACCACAGAGGACTTTGCGCTGGGCAGGAACTACAAGGAGGTCCTCCGTGAAGAGGACAGGGAAGTGCTCCGTGAGATGATAAGGGAGATGACAGAGATGGGCCTCCTCTCGATGGAGCGGCAGATGGGCGTCGAGGTGGACGGCAAGATGATGACGCTTCTCGTGAACCTCAATGCCCTGAAGGACGAGTCCGGCAACTATCTCGGCATGGTAGCGGTCCTCGACGACCTCACGCATCTCCTTAAGACTCAGAGGATGTCAGCGTGGAAGGAGGTAGCGAGGAGGATAGCCCACGAGATAAAGAACCCGCTTACTCCCATAAAGCTCTCTGCCCAGAGGCTCCGCAAGAAGTATCTCGACAAGTTCCCCGAGGAAGAGACCGTATTCGACGAGTGCACCCTGACCATCATAAAGCAGGTCGATGAACTGAAGACGCTCGTCAACGAGTTCTCGAGCTTCGCAAGGATGCCCGCGGCGAACCCGAGCCCCAATGATCTTAACGAGGTCGTGAGCGAGGTCATGACCCTGTACAAGCCGGGGCAGAGGGGCATAACCGTAGAGTCCCAGCTCGACGAAAGGCTGCCGGTCCTTGATATTGACAGGGACCAGATAAAAAGGGTACTTATAAACCTGACGGACAACGCCATCGCCGCAGTTGGCAGCGAGGGAACAGTGCGGGTGGAGACGCATTATGTCGAGGATATGCAACTCGCGAGGATAGAGGTCATAGACACCGGCACCGGCATACCGGCCGAGGCAAAGCAGAAGCTCTTTGAGCCCTACTTCTCGACCAAGAAGACGGGCACCGGCCTGGGGCTTGCCATAGTGAGCAACATCATTGCCGACCATAACGGCTATATAAGGGTAAGGGACAACCAGCCCAGGGGAACGCGTTTCGTGATAGAGTTACCTGTAAAGGCTCTGACCATATGAAGACCACCGTGATGGTCGTAGACGACGAGAAGAACATCAGGGAAGCCCTCATAGGCGTCTTGAAGGACGAGGGGCACGAGGTCGTCTCTGCAGGGAGCGGCGAGGAGGCCCTGAAGAAGCTCGAGACAAAGGTCCCGGACGCCATACTCCTCGACATCTGGCTGCCGGGCATGGACGGCACCGAGGCCTTGAAAGAGATAAAAGCGAGATACCCGGGCGTCCCTGTCATAATGATATCGGGACACGCCAATATAGAGACTGCCGTAAGGACCACCAAGCTCGGCGCATACGACTTCATCGAGAAGCCGCTCTCCCTTGAGAAGGTGACCCTCACGGTCGAGCACGCAATCGAGAAGAAGAGGCTCATAGAGGAGAACAGCAATCTAAGGTTCAAGGCGAGCGCGAAGTACCAGATAATTGGCTCCTCGCCGTCCATGCAGTCTCTCAAGGGCGACATAATGAGGGCCGCCCCGTCGAACAGCTGGGCGCTCATTACAGGCGAGAACGGCACGGGCAAGGAGCTCGTGGCAAGGAACATACACCTCCTTTCCAACAGGTCCGGCAAGCCCTTCATAGAGGTGAACTGCGCGGCCATACCAGAGGAACTCATCGAGAGCGAGCTCTTCGGACATGAGAAGGGCGCGTTCACGAGCGCCGTTGCCCAGAAGAAGGGCAAGTTCGACCTCGCTGACAAGGGCACGATCTTTTTAGACGAGATAGGTGACATGAGCCTCCGCACCCAGGCCAAGATACTGCGCGTCCTGCAGGAGAAGAGCTTCGAAAGAGTTGGGGGCACCGAGCTTATCACGGTAGACGCGAGGGTCATCGCGGCCACGAACAAGGACCTCAAGGACGAGGTTGCGAAGGGAGCATTCAGGGAAGACCTCTTCTACAGATTGAACGTCATACCCTTCCACGTGCCGCCATTGCGTGAGCGCAGGGAGGACATACCTTTCCTTATCGATCACTTCCTCCGCGAATTCGCGCGCGAGACTGCCAGGGAGGTATTGGAAGTAAATAATGAGGCGATGGACGTCCTGGTCAATTACGACTGGCCTGGAAACGTCCGGGAATTGAAGAACCTCATAGAGAGGCTTGTCATAATGGCGCCCTCGCAGCGGATAACTGCAGAGGACATCCCTGCTTATATAAGGGGCGCAGTCCCAGGGCAGGCGCGGGACCTTTTCAGGAGCGACCTGCTGAAAGAGGCCAGGAGAGACTTCGAGAAAGAGTTCATCGTGAGGAAACTTAAAGAGTTCGGCGGCAATATCGCGAGAACTGCCGAGGCCATAGGCATAGAAAGGAGCCATCTTTACAGGAAGATAAAAAGCTACGGAATAGAGCATGAGGACATGACAGAGAACGCTTAAAGTTCCCCACCTTTGACCCGCACCTTGCCAGAACCATTCAATCGGACTGTATCACAAAACATTTAATAATTAACTTGACAATAGTAAATTTATTGTTTACTATGAGCCTATATTCAATTAAAAGTTTATAGGAGTCTCATGGCGCAATCTTTTAAAAAAACAGCGAGGACAAGAGTTTATATGAAAAAACCCGTGGTCCTGATAGTCGATGACGACGATTTTGTCTCTGACACCCTGGACATATTGCTCAGGGGCTCATACAGCCTCCTCAAGGCACGGAACGGGCACGACGCCTTGAGGATAGTGCAAAGCGAGCCAGTGGAGATAGTCCTCCTTGATATCAATCTCCCTGGCATGAGCGGCCTAGATGCCCTTGCGCGGATAAAGGAGTTTGACAGCTCCTTGGGAGTGGTCATGCTCTCAGCCTCTGACAGCGCCGGCCAGGCGGTAACGGCCTTGAAAAAGGGCGCCTACGACTACATAACCAAGCCCTTTGATAACGACGACCTGCTGTCGACCCTCGGCAGGCTCTCGGACGGGCTCAGATTGAGGAGCGAGCTCGAGTTTCTGAAAAAGGAATTGAACGAGAGCTACAGGGAGAGGTACAGCTACGGCGAGATAATAAGCAAGTCGCCGAGGATGAAGAAGATATTCGACCTCATAGGCGCGGTGAGCCGCACCTCCTCGAGCGTGCTCATATCCGGCGAGAGCGGCACTGGCAAGGAGCTCGTGGCAAGGGCCGTACACGTCATGAGCGAGAGAAAGGACAAGGCCTTTGTGGCCGTGAACTGCGGGGCCGTTCCGGCCGAGCTCATGGAAAGCGATGTTCTGCGCCGAATGGCGGGTCGCGCTGGCGAGCGGCAC
>CAZDUP010000253.1:0-3735 GCA_964508625.1 uncultured Thermodesulfobacteriota bacterium | reverse complement strand
CCAATGACCTTGCGACAGTCATATTCACGAGCGGCTCGACAGGACATCCCAAGGGAGTGATGCTCACCCATCACAACCTGATATCGAACATCGAGGGCATGCAGCAGGTATTCGACTATTCTGGCAGGGACACCATGCTGGGCGCGCTGCCCTTCTTCCATTCGTTCGGGTACACGGCCTCGATCTGGTTCCCGCTCCTTTCCGGCTTCAGGGTCGTCTATCATTCAAACCCAATGGACTCGCGAAAGATAAACGAGCTCGCGAAGGAGCACAAGGCCACCATGCTCATGGGCGCGCCGACCTTCTTCGCCAACTATGTAAAAAAATGCGAGCCCGATGAGTTCGCGACGCTCCGCTACGCCATTGCTGGGGCCGAGAAGCTGAAGCCCGCCATAGCGCAGGAGTTCAAGGCCAGGTTCAAGGTAGACCTGCTTGAAGGCTACGGCGCAACCGAGCTGTCCCCTGTCGTCTCGGTCAACTTGCCCGATATAGAGGACGGCGGCATAAGGCAGCGCGGCTCAAGGCCTGGCACAGTCGGCCATCCCATACCCGGAGTCTCGGTCAAGGTAGTTGACCCGGCAACAGGACATGCGCTGCCCCACGGCCACGAAGGCATGCTCCTTGTAAAAGGGCCGAACCTCATGATGGGATACCTCAATGACCGCGAGGCGACTTCGCGCGTCATAAGGGACGGTTGGTATGTGACAGGTGATATCGCCTCTATTGGCGAGGACGGCTTCATAACCATCCTCGACCGCCTCTCAAGATTCTCGAAGATAGGCGGCGAGATGGTGCCGCACATAAGGGTCGAGGAGGCGCTCTGCCGCGTTCTCATGGTCGATTGCGCCGTAACGGCAGTGGAAGACCCTGAACGTGGAGAGAGGCTTGTCGCCTTCTATACCAAAAAGGAGCTGACCGTGAACGACGCATGGAAGGCCCTTGCAGATACAGATATGCCGAGGCTCTGGATACCGAAGAGAGACAACTTTTTCTTTGTAGCGGAGCTGCCGCTGACTGCTACTGGGAAGCTGGATTTGAAGAGGGTCAAGGCGATGGCAGTGGAGATGGTGGGGATGGTGAAGGCGTAGGGTGGGGCGAGCGCGCCAGCTGGTTTAATTCAACGCACAATGAGGAATGGTCTGACAATTTTAGTATTCTCTCTTCATGCGAATAATATGCGTTCACAAAACCCTTTTTAAGCGCGGGCGAAAGATAGGCATAATCCAGCCTGAAGCCATTTCCAGATTTGCTGTACCACGTATATTCCCTAAGAGTTTTGTTTTTGAAACGCCATGCGTCTATCCATCCGGAGTCATTCAATCTTTTCGTATATTCGCTAAATCGAAATGGCGTGCCCTCGGCGTCAATATCGAGCCCGGTGTTAAAATCACCTATCATCAGGACCTTTTCGCCTTCCTTCGATTTGCCGAAATCCACCACCGCTTTCCAGAAGTCCTCTTTGCCCCATTTATCGCCGGCGCCGGGGATATGGATACCTAAGACCCTCAAATCTATATCTTTCAAAGTAACATCCAGCCATCTGTGCGAGGCTTCGGGCAATCCATAATCGATAGGTGATTTGGTGATATCTCTTCTGGACGCGATAAGGATCCCATTGGTCTTTGGGGGCGGGTCGGAAGAGAGCTGATAAAGCCATCCTTTATCTCGCAAACTCTCGCTGATTAACCTCCCATTTTCAACCCTGTATTCCGTCAATACCGCGATGTCGGGGTCATGTTCCAAAATACTCAAGAGAATTTTTGGTATTACCCCGTTAGAGCCGCCGTGTTTTATATTCCAGGTCAGTATTTTCATCTTGTCTCGATTTTCACTGAGATGGTGCGCACAGCGGCATCCTACACCACTGGAATTGCCGCACACGGCTCACTTTACGATTAGTCCCCCTCTCCCCTTTGCGGGAAAGGGCCGGGGTGAGGGGGTTCTTTCACCCACCCCTCAATCCCCACCCGTCGAGGGAGGGGAAGAAAAAGGGTGCGCACGGCGCACCCTACGCCGCACGCAATGACATAAAACAAATTCTTCGGTCGCTAACGCTCCCTCAGAATGAAAAATTACTTGCCTGTCGTTGCGCCTGGAAGCGGCGCGAGATAAACGGTGTTACGGGATAGCTCCTTGGCCTTGTACATGGCCTTGTCAGCGGTCTTCAGAAGCTCTTTCTTGTCCCTTGTGTGGGTGGGGTAGGTGGCGATGCCGATCGATGCGGTTATCCTGAGGCCGAGCCCCTCTTCTTTCATGAACTCGTGCCTTTCTATTGACGTGCGTATCCTCTCCGCTACCCTCATTGCGACGTTGTAGTCCGCGTCAACGAGTATCACGACGAATTCGTCTCCTCCGTAGCGTATTACGCTGTCGACTTCTCGGCAGCATTTGAGGAGTATCTTGCCGAGCTCGATCAAGACCTTTGAGCCGACGAGGTGGTCGTTATGGTCGTTGACCTGCTTGAAGTTGTCGAGGTCGAGAAAGAGCACGGTGACGGGCATCATGAGCCTGTCTGCCCTCTTTATCTCCTTGTCGAGGACGAGGTCAAGGTACTTGGCGTTATAGAGGTTCGTGAGGCTGTCTATGAAGGCCATCTCCTTGGCCTCAGCGTACTTCTCGGCGTTCTCGAATGCAGATGACGCGTGCTCTGATATGAAAGCCGCGTTCTTCATCTCCCTTGGGGCGTAGTCGTCCTTGCCAGCGCTGGAGAGGAGGATGAAATATCCCATCGTGGTTTGCCCCTTCATGAGGGGCGCGGCAAAGAAGCTCCTGTAGTCCTTAAGGAGGTCCTTGTCTGTGCCGTTGACGTCCGGCTTGGCGAGCACCGTTATGTTCGAGAAGCCCTTCAGGTCCTTTTCAAAGCGGGCCTTGAATATCGAGAGTATGGCCTCTGCCTCGCCCGTGTTGAGGTGCCTCGCGGTCTTCAGAGCAAGGGTCTTCTGGTCAGCCTCGTAAAAGGCAGCTATGCCAGCCTGGCTGGGCACTGTCTGGAGAAGGGCGTCGAGGGTCTGGTTGTAGAGCTTTACGATATCGAGGCTGGATGTTATTGCCCTGCTCACCTCGAAAAGGCGCAGTGATTGCCTCATCTCCTGGTTCTCTTCGAGGAGTTTTCTCTTCTCGAGGCAGCTCTCCACAGTGTGCAGGAGCTCGTCCTCGTTCAGGGGCTTCATGATGTAGTCGAAGGCGCCGTTTTTCAGGGCGGCGATGGCAGACTCGATCGAGCCGTGGCCGGTGATGACGATGACGTCTATGAGGGCGTTGTACTGCTTTACCCTGCCGAGCACCTCGAGGCCGTTCATGTCAGGCATGACGAGGTCTGTTATGACCATGTCAAAGCCCTCAGCCTCGACCAGGGCGAGGGCCTCCTTGCCGGTCGAGGCGGTCTTCACAAAAAATCCTCCGCCCGTCAATATGTCGGAACAGAGGACCCTGAAGAACGCGTCATCGTCTACTACGAGAATTCTACCTTTGCTCATGAATTCCCCATGTTGTCATCCGGTTTAAAATAGCAGAAAATAGTATAAAGTGTCAATAACTCAACCCTTCTTTCAGGTCTTGACAACGGCTTTTTTCGGATAATACTATAAGGAACTCACGTTAGATGTCTTTCCAGTCAATCGGCTTTTTAAGCGGGCAGGGTATTTTCCTCAAAAAATACAGGTTTTTCGATATCCCAAGGGCGACAGGGGCATCCGTCTATGGCAAGACTATTCCTGCTGATATCGATACTCTCCA
>CAZDUP010000252.1:0-3741 GCA_964508625.1 uncultured Thermodesulfobacteriota bacterium | reverse complement strand
ATGCAGGACATTTCCGAGAGGAAGGCGGCCGAAGAGGAGACCAGGCGCATGCACTCGCAGCTCATCCAGGCCAACAAGATGAGCTCCATAGGGACGCTCGCCTCCGGCATAGCACACGAGATAAACAACCCCAACAACTTCATCCTCTTCAACTCAGGCCTCATAGCGGATTCGTGGAAGGACTGCGCAGAGGTGCTGGAGAGGCATTACAGGGAGCATGGCGAGTTCACGGTGGGAGGGCTTCCTTACACCGAGATGAAGGAACTCATGCCTGACCTCCTCGACGGCATAGTCGAAGGCTCGCGGAGGATAAAGGGCATAGTCCAGGACCTGAAGGACTTCTCGAGGGTTGACAGGGCTGGGCTCGACGGGAGCTTCGAGGTCAACAGGGCTGTCCTCTCCTCCTGCTCCATCCTGAGAAACCAGATAGACAGGTATACCGAGCGCTTCGAGGTGAGGTGCTCGGACGGCCTTCCCTCTGTGAAGGGGAGCCTCCAGAAGATAGAGCAGGTAATCATAAACCTCGTCATGAACGCGCTCCAGGCCCTGCCGGACAAGTCAAGGGGCGTTGCCGTCGAGACCGCGCTCGTAAGGGGCGGGGTCCTCATCAGCGTGACAGACGAGGGCGAGGGCATCTCGCAGGACGTGATAGAGAGGATAACAGAGCCGTTCTTCACGACCAAGCTCGGCAGCGGCGGCACGGGCCTGGGCCTTTCCATTTCATACAACATAGTGAAGGAGCACGGGGGCACGCTCGAGTTTGCCTCTGAGCCGGGCAAGGGGACAAAGGCGCTCGTAAAGCTCCCTTTGGCCGGCCCCTTTGGCACAGAGGAAGACAATGGCCCTATCTGAGGCCTGTCATCTGCTCGAGCCTTCTGACCCGCTCATCTGTCGACGGGTGGGTCGAGAAGAGCCGCGCGAACGCCTCGCCCCGAAGCGGGTTCACGATGAAAAGGTGCGCAGTTGAGCTATTGGCGTGCATGGGGATCCGGGAGGCGTATGCCTCGAGCTTTCTCAATGCGCTAGCGAGGTATATGGGGTTCGAGAGCCTTGCCCCGCCCTCGTCTGCTCCGAACTCCCTTGACCTCGATATCGCGAGCTGGATCACAAGGGCGGCGAGCGGGGCGACTATCATCATGATGAGGAGCGCGAAGGGGTTCGCGCCATCCCTGTCGTGCCTTCCGCCGAAGATAGAGGCGAAGTAGGCCATATGCGACAGGTAGCTGATTGCCCCGGCGATTGTCGCTGCCACCGTGGATATCAGTATGTCCCTGTGGCGTATGTGCGATAGCTCATGGCCAATTACCGCCTCGAGCTCTTCTCGCGAGAGTATCTTCATTATGCCTGACGTGACCGCTACCGCGGCGTGTTTCGGGTTCCTGCCGGTTGCAAAGGCATTGGGCGAGTCCTGGTCTATGATGTAGACCGCCGGCATCGGCATCCCGGCCTTCATCGCGAGGCCGCGTACTATATCGAATAGCTCTGGCGCACTCCCTTCCTCAACCCTCCTTGCGCCGTACATGCGAAGCACTATCCTGTCGCTCCACCAGTATGCGCCAAAGTTCATGACACCGGCGAAGACGAGGGCTATGATGGCGCCCTGCCTGCCGCCCAACACGTTGCCGAAGAAGACCAGCATGGCCGTGAGCACGGCCAGGAGGACGGCTGTTTTGACATAATTCATCATTCACCTCCCGCGGAGGCCTTCTGTGAAAACAGGCCATATTCAAATTATAACCTCAGGGGTGAGCAGGTGCAGGGCGGACGGGGTATGTCAGGGACGGCCTGCAAGGGCTGCGATGGCGCGCCTTACGTCCTCAAGAGCAACGCCTGTTTCCATGCAGTAGCCGTGGGGCCTCTTGTTGACGATGGCGTATACCGGGAGGGGGTAGGCGTCCTGAAGGCCGCTTGCGAGGTCCCTTTCGCAGGCAACTGCGATTACTGCCTGGGGACGGTCCTCATATACCTTTCTACGGGCAACGGTTCCGCCTGTGGAGATGAAGAGGTTGACGCCATACTCGTCGGAAAGTGAGACGAGCTCGCCTATCTCGCACTTGCCGCAGCCGGCGCAGTTCCTGACGTTCCTTGTGACCTTTATCTTGCAGTTGTCGAACTGTATGCAGTGAGGCATGAGTATGAGCAGTCGCTCGGGCTTGAAGCGCCTGCCCATCATAGCGACCATCTGGTTATTTATCTCTATGAAGGCCTGCTCTATCTTTATCTTGGGTATCTTCAGCAGGCTGCCCATTACAGACATGACCGGAAGGTAGAGCTTCATGATCAGCCACCGCAGAGACGGCGAGTAGAATGGGATCCGGCCCTTCATGGCCGCGTTCAGTATGATGGCGCCGCCGCCGAAGAGGCCAGCCGAGAGGGCGATGACGATGGCTCCAAGCAGCCACGGCAGGGCAGGGTGTATGCTCCTCAAGCCTACTGTAGGTATGTACCAGAGGAAAAAACCGATGGCTGAGACGGCAAATGCAAGGAGCAGAAGCAGGCCGATGAATACGCCCCTTCCAGGCCTGTAGGCAACGCTCTCAGGGCTGCCGTGCCATTGCTGGCCTGAATTAAACAAGCCGCTCTCCCTCTTTGAGCCTGTAGCCCTTAATGAAATCTATCGCGCTCATGCGTTTCTTGTTCTCAGGCTGAAGCTCCGTTATCTCGAATACGCCTTTGCCGCACTCGACGAGTATGCCTTCCCTGGTGAAGCCTTTGATCGTGCCAGGCCCTGAGACAGGGGCCGAATCCGCATCAGCGACCCTGCCGCCGTGTACCTTGAGCGTGCCTCTTTCCCAGGTGGTGAATGCGCCGGGCCAGGGATAGAGTCCCCTGAGATGATTTTTTATCCCGATAGCATTCTTTTTCCAGTCTATCCTGCCGTCCTCTTTCTTGAGCATCGGCGCGTAGGTGGCCTTTGAATGGTCCTGCGGCACTGGCGTTATCCTGCCCTCGACAAGACGGTCTATTGTGACGGAAAGGAGCTCCGCACCCTTTACAGAGAGCCTCTTGAAGAGGTCCTCGGCAGTGTCCTCTTCGCCAATTGGCTCCTTTTCGCACATGAGCGCGCTGCCCGTGTCCATGCCTTCGTCCATGAGCATCGTGCAGTTGCCCGTCTCTTTTTCACCGTTTACTATGGCCCAGTTGATGGGGGCCGCGCCCCTGTATTTCGGAAGGAGCGAGGCGTGCAGGTTGACGCACCCCATTGGCGGCAGCTCAAGTATCTGCTTCGGGAGTATCTTGCCGTAGGCTACGACCACGATGACCTCCGGGGCGAGGTCCTTTAACTTCTGCATAAACGATTCGTCCCTGAGCCTTGAAGGCTCAAGGACCGGTATGCCTTCAGATGTGGCCAGCTCCTTTACAGGAGAGGGGACCGTATCAAGGCCCCTTCCCCTGGGCTTGTCAGGCTGGGTCACGACAGCGACGATGTTGTGCGCCCGGGCAAGGGCAAAGAGGGATGGCACGGCAAAGGCAGGCGTGCCCATGAAGACTATCCGAGCGGCGCGGCTCAACTTAAAGGGCCTTCTCCCCGGCTTCGAGAGATTTTTTTATCTTCCTCTTTATCATCTCACGTTTGAGCCTGGAGAGCCTGTCTATAAAGAGGGTGCCGTCGATATGGTCTATCTCGTGCTGAAGCGCGATGGCGAAGAGGCCCTCGGCATCTACCTCGATTGGCTTGCCGTCCCTGTCGAGCGCACGCACCTTAAGCCGTGAGAAGCGCTCCACGTCAGCCGTGAAGCC
>CAZDUP010000251.1:0-3753 GCA_964508625.1 uncultured Thermodesulfobacteriota bacterium | reverse complement strand
GGAGGGTGCTCCGGCAGTTCTCGATATCCAGCCCCGCCTGCCCCCGCGCATTCTCGATCACCGCGGCAAGGCTGGGCTCGTCCTGAGGCGCGCCAAGCGAGGAGAGCGCGGCCCGGATGAAATCCGCCCTTGCGTCCGACTGGGCGTTCACCCTCATCACGAGGTGCTCTTTCTGGCCGACTATCTCATAGAGCGCCCTGTAATCCCTGGAGACTATCGCCTCAGTCTCTCTTTGCAGGAGCGAGACGAGCTCCTTGCAGAGCCTTATCTCTCCGTTGAGGTGTCCTATGAGCCTCTCTATTTCCATTCTTTCCTACTTTTTTGATTGCAGGGCATCGCGCACCGCGCGCTCTATCATCTTCTCCGCGACCTTGCCCGCGTCTACTTCATATATCCCGAGGTCAACGTCGCCCTTGAGCTTTGCTACCTTCTCAACCCTTACGTCAGGGACAGAGTCCAGCAGGCTCTTTGCCCTGTTGAGCTCCCTGCCCTTGGAGGATATGTCAACGCTGTCCGCGCCGCCTTTGCCAGGGGTAGCGCCGCTCTTGTTTACATTTCCGCCGTTATCGCCCGTTTTTTTGACGAAGTTGTCAGTTCCTACGCTGCCGGGCTTTTTACCGCCTATTTTCATATTGCCTCCTGAAGTTCCGGTTATGCCGGTCCGTTACCTTGAATATCGGCGGCATTTTTCCAAAACTTTAGGGCTCCACGGCCTTTTTGCGTCAAACTTCCGGACAATTTCCCGTCTTTGCGCCCCTAAACGATGAGCGTGTCAGGATTGATGGCAGTCCCTCCTTTTAGCACTTCGAAATGCAGGTGCGGCCCGGTAGACCTGCCTGTTGAGCCGACATATGCTATAGGGTTTGAGATATCTACCCTATCCCCTTCTTTTACAAGGTTTTTCTGGTTGTGGCCGTACCGGGTAACATACCCGTTGTCATGAAGCACCTCGACCATGTTGCCGTATCCGCCCCTCTCGCCGCTGAAGATGACCTTGCCTGGCGCTGCCGGATAGACCGGGGTGCCCTGGCTTGCGGCTATATCGATGCCATGATGGAACCTGCCAGCGCCGGTCATGGGATCGATCCTCTGTCCGAATTCCGAGCTTACCCTCTTGTAACTCCGTACCGGAAAGGAGAAGGGCTGGTCTATCGGAGCCGGTGGCTGAGCCTGCGTGGCAGGAGCGGCCTCTTGCTCGTGAGCTGGCGCTGCCTCGGCCTTCCCGGCTGCGCTCACCCTCGGCGGAAGCTCTGTCCTCAGCGGCTTAGGCGCCTCTGTATTTGAGAGCTGCTGCAGGAGCATCTCTGAAAGCCCAATGCCCCCGGACTGCGCCATGCCCTTTGAAAGCTCGGCGTCGAGAAGAGATGTATAGACCTCTTCGCCGTTGCCGCCGTGGAAGAGGTCGCCCTTTTGCACCGTGTCGCGCATGGACTTCAATATCTGCTGGATAAAGAGCGCCTCAAAGTCGGCGACCGCCTTCTTAAGCTCGGCCTTGTCTCCGTTTGCCAGGGCCTTGAGCTCCTGTGCCCCGCTATGCGCAGCTCCTACAGGGATCATCCGTTTTCCTAAAGCCCGACCTTCTCGAGGTCGCGGGCTATGTGCCTTATGCAGCATTCGAGCTCGTCGAGCGCGCCGGGCTCGTCCTTTATCCTCACTGCCGCGCCCATTATCGATACCAGCCCGTTCCTCACGTGATGCGAGATATACCTCTTGCACTCCTTGGGTATCTCCGTCGATTTCTGGATTGCCAGTTCGTCTATCAGTCCCTTTGCGCCCAATAGAGGTCTCCTTTCCTCAGATCACTTCAAGCTCTGCCTGAAGCGCGCCAGCTGCCTTTATGGCCTGGAGGATGGCCACGAGGTCACGCGGTGTGACGCCTATGAGGTTCAAAGCCCTCACAACGTCGCCGAGCGTCACGCTCTCAGGAAGGACGATGAGGCGGGATTTCTGCTCCTCGACCTCGATCTCGTCATATGGCACCACCACGGTCTCGCCCTTCTTTGAAAATGCCGGGGGCTGGGATATGGCGTATTGCGTCTTTATCTCTATCGATATGTCGCCGTGCGAAACGGCCACTGTGGAGATCTTCACGTTCTCGCCCATGACTACGGTGCCGGTCCTCTCGTTGACGATGACCTTCGTGACCGCGTCAGGGGCTACGTCTATGCCCTCGACCTTGGATATGAAGACCACGGGGTTCGTGAACTGCTCAGGCACGGAGAGCCTTATCTTACCGGCGTCAATTGCCGACGCCACTCCCCTTATGCCGAGGTAGTCGTTTACTGCCCTCGCCACCCGCTCGGCTGTCGTGAAATCCGGGTTGCGGAGCGAGAGATAGAGCTCCTGCTTGCCGAAGAGCTCCAGTGGCACCTCTTTTTCGATTATCGCGCCCCCTGGTATCTTGGCCGCAGTCTGGTGGTTTTTGGTTACACGCGCGGTATCGCTCCCGGCGCTGAAGCCGGCGAGCGCAAGAGGCCCCTGCGCCACGGCGTAGACGTTGCCGTCATGTCCGCGAAGCGGCGTTGCAATAAGTGTCCCGCCCTGGAGGCTCGTCGCATCTCCGAGTGACGAGACGACCACATCTATCTCGGCGCCTGGTTTGGCAAAGGCCTGAAGCTCGGCAGTGATGAGCACCGCCGCCGTGTTCTTCACCTTGATGGCGGACGGGTCGAACTTGAGCCCCATCTTGTTGAGCATGTTGGCTATAGACTGGGTCGTATAGACCGCGCTGGACTTGTCTCCTGTGCCGTTCAGGCCAACGACAAGGCCCCAGCCAACGAGCTGGTTGGGACGCACGCCCTCGATAAATGCGATGTCCTTTATCCTCGCAGCTTCCGCGCCGCGGGCGCAGAGCAGGGCAAAGGCAAAGAGTACGAAGATCCTAAAAAGGCCAGACATTGTCCAGTATCCTCCTCATCCAGCCCGGGGACTGCTCGTCGGCTATAACGCCTTTGCCCGAGTACTCTATGCGGGCGTCCGAAAGAAGCGCCGAGGGCAGGATATTCTCCTCATTTATGTCCTCGGGCCTCGCTATTCCGCTCAATACAATGTACTGCTGCTCGTTGTTGACTATGGTGTCCTTCCTGCCCTCTAGCACAAGGTTGCCGTTTGGCAGGACCTCGGTTATCCTCGTCGATATTATGGCGCTCAGTTCTCCGCTCCTTTTAGTGGTGCCTGAGCCGTCGAAGTCAGCGTCATAGCTCGACGCTATCTCAGGGCTGAAGGGCTGTCCCTGATTGAGGAAGTCCCTCATGCCGAAGTTGAGCGGCAGACCCAAAAACCTCGATATCGCGATATCGTTGCTCGATGAGCGCGCGGTCGAGGTGGTCGCCTCTTTTATGGCGCTCGTCTTCTCCGAGACCTGTACGGTAACTATGTCGCCGACGTTCTTGGCGCGGAGATCCTGGAAGAGCGCGTTGCGGGAGGTCTCTCCGGGCCAGATCGACCCGGTGGTGCCGGGCGTTGTGCCGGACTTCACCGGTATTGACGCCGTGTCGATCTTTTTTATCTTCGGCGTTGCGCACCCGGCTGCGAATGCTATCGCGAATATCAGTATGGCTTTCTTCATGACGCCCTTCTTAGAAGTTTATGACTATCTCGCCGGGCCCGGCAACGGTCCCGAGCACCTCTTTGCCTGCCCTTGTCCTCACAGCTATGGTGGAGCCCATCGGGCCCTCAGCCGCGGCCACGCCAGTAGACCTTATGACAATCTTTTCGCCCTGCACCTTGAGGGTCACACGCTCACCCCTCTTG
>CAZDUP010000250.1:0-3753 GCA_964508625.1 uncultured Thermodesulfobacteriota bacterium | reverse complement strand
CGGAGGTAAGGGGCTATGTCGATGATCCCAGGAAGCTCAGGGCCGCGTTCACCTCGGCCACGTTCCCCTATGTCCTCGGCAACTCCCTCTACAGGAGGATGGCAAGGGATTACAGGGAAGTCTCGGACTATGGCGTGAGCAGGCTCGTATCGGAAAGAAGGAACGCGAGGGACTTTCGCACGCTCGAGTCGATAAAGGTCTCGTACTTCGGCGACCTGCCGGACGTAACGCCCGAGACGGTCGATTATCCGGACCTCGGCGTGCTCACCGATGAGAAGGTCGATTACACCCTGAACCAGAAGGGCGGCACCATCACGATAACCAGGAGGATGATAATCAACGACGATATGTCCCTGGTCAACAAGATACTGAGCAGGTTCCCCAGGGCCGCGAGGCGAACCCTTGCCAAAAGGGTCTGGAACAAGTTCATATCGAACGCGACCTACAAGGGCGACAATACGGCCATCTTCCACGGCAATCACAACAACCTCGGCTCTGCTGCGTACTCGGTCGCCGCTCTCGTCGCGGCCCTCAAGGCCCTCATGGACCAGACCGAGCCGGGCAGCAACGAGAAGCTCATGCTCCAGGGCGTGACCGTCTCGATCCCGACCGCGCTCTGGGACCTGGCCAAGAAGATAAACGTCACCCAGGGCGATCCCGGCACGGCCAACCACGGCAACCCGGTCTACCAGCAGTTCGGCGAGAAGAGCGAAAACATCTTCGTGAACCCCTTCCAGACCGATGCGACCGACTGGATGCTCTTCGCCGATCCGAAGGATATCGAGATGGTCGAGCTGGCATTCTTCAACGGCCAGGAAGAGCCCGAGATGTTCGTGGCCGACAACCCGGCCGTCGGCCAGATGTTCGTGGCAGACAAGATACAGTACAAGACCAGGCACGAGTACGAGTGCGAGGTCGTCGAGGTCCGCGGCTGCTACAAGTCCGTCGTCGCAGGCTAAGACCAGCGTTAAAAGAATCGGCCCCGGTCGGAAGACCGGGGTACCTCAAACCAAGTCGAAAAACAGGAAAGGATAAAGAAATGGAAAAATTCAAACAGAGACTTGTTGTGTTTCTGCTCCTTGCTCTCGTCTTCATGTACGGCGGTCCCTCGGCCTTTGCGGCCACGACAAACCCCTCGCCCGCAAGTCCGGGCTACATGGTGATACCTATCCAGATAAGCGGCCAGTACACGACTACGACCGCGGCAGCGGCCAAGTTCAAGATGCCCTTCCCGGCGACCATCATCCACGCCTCGGCAACGGCTCGCACTTCAGGCGGCACAGACCCGACGCTGACTGTGGACATAAAAGAGGGCGCCAACTCGATATTGAGCTCCGCGATAGCGATTACGGCAGGCACTGTCAGCGACGGCACGCTGAGCGATACGGCCCTGGCAGACGAGGCGGCTGTCTCCGTGGACCTCACCATAGGCGGGACCTCAAACCCGACCTGGAACGATATCACCGTGCTCCTGGTCCTCAAGCGCCTTTAAACGAAACAGGGGCTGGAGCCCCTGTCGCGCAGGCGTGGCCGCCTGCGCCTGAACGAGAACCGAAAGGTGTGCAATGCAGCTACCAGACATAAGACAGATGGTCATCAACCAGGTCAAGGATGACGCAGGCAAGCTCACAAAGCCTGACGACTATGACCGTAATATCGGCGCGGCCCTGAAGAGGTATTCGAAGCACAGGCCAGCGACAAAGGTCCTGGACATAGTTGGCGACGGCACGCAGGAGTATGCGCTGCCTTCAGGCTGGGTCAACGAGTACTCGGCCGTTACGGCAATCGAGTACCCGATAGGCGATATCCCTAAGAGCCTGCTCGAGAAGGACGAATACGAGATATATCAGACGCCTGATGGAGACAAGCTCCGCCTCCTGATCTACGCGCCAGCGGCCACGGAGTCTTTCAGGGTGACGTTCACGGTCCTGAGGACCGTCACAAGCGTTCCCGAGGGCGATATCGATGCCTTCACCTTGCTTGCAGCCGCGCTCTGCTGCGAGGAGCTCTCTAACGCATACGCGCAGTCCAGCGATTCCACGATGCAGGCCGACGCGGTCGATTACAAAGACAAGTCGTACAAATTCGCGCAGCGGGCCAAGCGGCTCATGCAGCTTTACAAGGAGCACCTGGGCCTCAAGGAAGACGACGCGGTCCCGGCAGCCGTCGCGATCGGAGACCTCGATATCGGATATCCGGGCGGCGGTGACAGGCTCACGCACCCGCGCCGCGCACGCGAAAGGCGCTGATGGATTTTCAAATCAGGGTTGAGAAGTCCGGGAAGGTATTCGCGGGCCAGGCATCCAGGATTTTAGAGCAGAACCTGACCTCGGCCATGTACGAGGCCACGCTCTTCCTCGAGGGCGAAGTCAGAAAAGGGACTCCCCAGGGCGTCTACGGCACGCAGGGCGGCCTGATATCGACGATCTACAGCGAGGTGCAGGGAAAAGGAACGCCCGTCATGAAAGGCATCGTCGGCGAGCAGTCGAAATACGGCGAGGTCATCGAAAAGGGAAGAAGGCCGGGACAGAAGATGCCGCCCGCGGGCACGCTCCTCAGGTGGATAGAAGTGAAGATGGGCGTAAGCGAGGCGCAGGCCGCGCAGATCGAGTTCGTGGTAAGGCGCAAAATAGGCCAGAAAGGTTTTGAAGGGGCCCGCATGTTTGAAAAGGCGATCACGAAAGGCCTTCCTGCGCTGCAGGGCATCTTCGAGAAGTACGGCTTCAAGATAGTCCAGGAGACCAATGGGTAGATACGCAGACATACTCGCCGACGTAAAGGGCCGCATGGAGTCCATAGCTGGAATAGGCAAGGTCTACGATTACGACCGCTGGAATTCCGACATGGCAAAGTTCATCGAGCTCTTCGGATATACGCCGACCGGCGGGCAAAAGCAGATACGCGGCTGGGAGATAACCAGGGTCGGATTCTCCGAGCACCAGGCAGGTGCGTTCTTCAGGCATCACAAGTTCCAGATAAAGGGCTATATGGGCCTCAAGGACGAATCCGGAAGCGAGAAGGTATTCCAGGAGCTGATAGAGGCCGTGAGCGATAAATTCCGCGCGGCAGAGGCCGATGCAGGCGACCCCTGGATGTTCAGGGACGGAGATGATCCGGGCAACTCGCCGGTCCAGGGCGGAGCGATAGAGGTCAGGATGTACGGCAGCGTGCTATGTCATCATACGGCCCTGTCGCTCAGCGTAACCGAAAGAATTTTGCCTTAAAGGAGGCTAACAATGGAAGAAGAGAAAGTAGGCTCATTTATCATCAACGAAAAAGGCGAGCAGATCCCTAACATGAACGACGAGGCCATGCAGAAGAGGGCCGAGCTGAAGGAAAAGGAGGCGGCGCATGTTTCAGAAGGGTAAGGCAGTTGTGCTTGTAAAGCTGGAAGCGGGAGGGTATGGCGTTGATTCGGTCCCGACCCAGGGCGCAAACGCGATACTCTGCTCGACTCCGGAGATAGAGGCCCTCACCAAGCGCCTCGAGCGCGCGAACGTGAAGCCCCACTACGGCGCAAAGATCGGGGTCAACATCGGCGAAGGCATAAAGGTATCTTTCACGACCGAGCTCAAGGGCTCCGGCGCACTTGGCACAGCGCCTGAGATAGGGCCGCTCATGCGTGCCTGCAACTTTACCGAGACGATAACGCCCGCAACGAAGGTGGATTACGCGCCCAACTCGGCCAGCGACACAGGCGAGTCCGTGACCATCTACTTCTACAGGCATAACATTCTCCACAAGGTCTTAGGA
>CAZDUP010000249.1:0-3759 GCA_964508625.1 uncultured Thermodesulfobacteriota bacterium | reverse complement strand
ACATTTTGCGCCCTGCCAGGCGCTTTGGCATAAGGCTCCACTCGCTTTCCGCCCCCTTCCTCCTCGCTCGCCCCTTATGTCGCGAAATATTCATTTCGATCCTGCGTCCCCGGCTCGCTCGTCCCTCCCTCAACCTCAGGCTCCTTCCGCCTTATGCCCCGTTCGATTAAGGACAGAAACAAAACAGAGGAGAGGATCGCCATCTCAGACCGGCTCAACCGCCTTTATCTCCGGCGCTGCCTTCTTGACCTGCACCTCTACTCCTGACTTCAATGTCATCGCCGCAGAGGGGCACCCTCCGCACGCTCCCTGGAGCTTTACCTTCACCACCATCGCCGTCTCGTCTATCTCCACGAGCTCAACATCTCCGCCGTCAGCCTGCAGATAGGGCCTCACGACATCAAGCCCGGCGAGCACCTTTTTCCGGAGCTCTTCGCCAGAGGCCTGGGCGAGCTTTTTCTTCGTTATCTTGACTATCCACTCCGAAGGCCCGTCAGTAAGGTAGTCCCAGTCGAACTTGTCCGTGTACTCTGATTCGAACTGGTATCGTAGAGCCTTGGGGTCGTGGTCGTTGGTTATCTCAATGGCCTCTCCGGCCTCCATGGCCTCCCAGCTGTCGAATACGCACGGGTGGCGCTGGAACATGGGTATTGCCCTGAGGTCGAGTTTTTTCGGGCTTGCTGACATGACATCCTCCGGTATTGGGGTACCCCTGTAATATACAACAATTCGGAGGAAGGGTCACATGATAATTGTCTTATAAGTGTAAGGAAGGGCAGAGCGGGTCAGGCGCTGCGGTACTGCTGGGCTAGCCCGATATCAGAGGATTTCTTTGAGCCCACTATCCATCTGTTCGGGTTCTCCTTGAGGTCAGCCTCCAGGGGCTTGGTAAATGCCGCGCCACCCCTGTCGCAGATGAGTATCACACGGGGCTGGAGCGGATAGGCGTGGTTTATCATCTTGACGATGGCGGTCTCTCCGGTATTGAGCTCCACGAAGGTGCCAATGGGGTATACGCCTGTGCATTTGATGAGCCTCTCGACCATCTCCGGGTCAAAGAAGGTCCCGCGCATCTGGTAGAGCCTCTTCAGAGCGTCCTCTGGCGGCATGCCCTTCTGGTATACCCTGTTGCTGGTCATGGCGTCGTATACGTCCGCGACCGCGGCTATGCGCGCGAACGGGTGTATGTAGTCGCCTGAGAGCTGCCTGAAATAACCGGCCCCGTCGTATCTCTCGTGGTGCTGCAATACTATCTCCAGTGAGGCCTCCTTCACGCAGCTCATGCCGGAGAGCGCCTTTGCGCCGAGCTCCGCGTGCCTTTTTACGAGGGAGAACTCTTCCTCTGTGAGCCTGCCGGGCTTGTTCAGGACGCGCTCAGGCACGAGCATCTTCCCTACGTCGTGCAGTATGGCGCCGAGGCCTAATTGGTAGAGGTCATCCTTGGGCATGCCCATGTGCCTGCCCAGGGATAGCGAGATGATGCATACGTTCACGCAATGCGCGAAGGTATAGTCATCAAAGCTCTTCAGGCGCGCGAGGCTCAAAAGCGCGTCCTGGTTCCTTATGACCGAATCGACCATCCTGCCAACAGTGTCCTCGACCCTGCTCGCGTCGATACGCCTGCCGAGACGGGCGTCCCTCATGAAGTCCCTTGCGAGCTGCTCGGCGTCGTTCCTGACGCTGCCCGCGACCTCAAGCTCCTCCTCAAAGGCGGTGACGTCGTCGGCGACTGTATTTGCGCCGGAGCTGTCCTCAATGGCAGCGTCCATATCGTACCCCGGACCGCGCTCCTCTTGGGCCTGCAGGACTATGGTTTGAGCCTTGGTCACCACTGGCTCTGCATGGGCGGAATTTTCATTGTCCTCCTCCGCTGAAGAGATGCACTCCTCTGACGGCGTTGATTGCGGCGGCGGGAAGAGCTCTTCTCTCAGGGAGACATATACGTGCGAGTAGCCTTTGCCGAGGATCCTTGTCAGGTCTTCGGGCGTCTTTATGAGGATGTCGTTCATGAGAAAGACCGGGGTGCACCCGCTCCGTTCCATGCCGCAGATATACATGCCTTCGTGGAGCGCTTCGATTGCGATTTTCTTTATCATATGCGTTTCCGATAGATTGTTTTTTACCCACTCAGGATATCGGAGGGCAACTGAAAAACTTTAGCCTGATTTGACATGGTCTCTAACGCGGTTATACTCAAAAAATAGACGGTAAACAGGCATGTAACAAATTGAAAGGAGGGTGCAAATGGCGATTACAATGCCGAAGATACTGAGCTGCACGGTAATAGAATGCGCTTACAATAAGAACAACGAATGCCACACTCCGGGGATAACTGTCGGCGACGGCGGACACGCCACCTGCGATACCTATTACAGGGCGCAGGACAAGGGCGGCGGCGACCTTGTTGGCGGCGTAGGCGCGTGCAGGGCATATGAATGCAGCTATAACAGGTCGTACGAGTGCAACGCGCCTGGCATAAACGTTTCGCATCACAGCGAGCACGCGGACTGCAAGACCTTCTCGCCGAGGAGATGACCTTCCCGCAATCATTCTGATGCCGGGCCGGAGGGCACGCCCCTTCGGCCTTTTTTTCATGGCCCGTTCATGTTATAGGTCTATCTCATGAAAAAGATAATCACCCTCACCACGGACTTCGGCCTCAGGGACCCGTACCAGGGCGCGATGAAAGGCGCTATCCTCTCAATAGACCCGGCGGCCGCGATAATGGACATAAGCCACCTCGTGGCTTCAGGCAACGTGATCGAGGGCGCTTTCGTCATGCGCTCTGCCTGCCCGTATTTCCCTGATGGCACTATCCACGCAGGAGTGGTGGACCCCGGCGTGGGCTCAGAGAGAAAGGCCGTGCTCGTTCAAACGGAAAGATATTTTTTCATCGGCCCTGACAACGGCCTTTTAAGCCTTGCCGCGAATGGCGACGGCATAAAAAGGGTGATAGAACTTGAGAACAGGCGCTTTTTCAGGAAAGAGGTGAGCGACACCTTCCACGGCAGGGACGTATTCGGCCCTGTTGCCGCTCATCTCTGCCTCGGTATCGATCCCGCCCTTTTAGGAAGGCAGCTCGATAAATTATCCGGACTCGACCTGCCCATGCCAGTGATCAGCAAGGGCATGATAGCGGGAGAGGTCATATATATCGATTCGTTCGGCAATGCAATAACGAACATACGCGGCAAAGAGATGTGGAACCGGGCAGGCCTGGAGGTCGGCATAAAAGGCCTGAAGCTAAAAGGCGTATTCAGTACATACAGCAAGGCTCCGAATGGCGCTGCTGTTGCCCTCATAGGCAGCACGGGTCTGCTTGAGATAGCAGTCAACAAGGGCTCTGCCTCGGATGCTCTCGGCATCCGCGTGGGCGATGAAGTGACCGTGAGGGAAGATTGAGATGAGGGCTGTCGTGCAGAGGGTCCTCTCAGCCGAGGTCAGGGTCGAGGGGAAGATAACAGGCAGGATCGGCAAGGGCCTGCTCGTCTATGCCGGGGTAGAGAGCGGGGATGCGCAACCCGACCTCGACTATATTGCTTCAAAGGTAACAGGGCTCAGGGTATTCGAGGACAATGACGGAAAGATGAACCTGAATGTCATGGAGGCTGGCGGCACTGTCCTTCTGGTCTCGCAGTTCACCCTGCATGGCGACTGCAGTTAAGGGAGGAGGCCTTGGTTTGATTTGGCTGAGGCGACGCTTAGGGCTCTTGAGCTTTACCTCGAGATTGTTTGGAATCTTGTTTTATTAATATAGAC
>CAZDUP010000248.1:3194-3861 GCA_964508625.1 uncultured Thermodesulfobacteriota bacterium | reverse complement strand
CGAACCTGCCTCCGTCAAGGGGCACAAGTGGACGGAGGTCCGGCGGAAGGACCGGTATCACCTCGAGTATCATCCACTCGGGCTTATTGCCGGAATGGAGGAACGCCTCTATTACCTTGAGCCTCTTCGCTATCCTCTTTTTCTTTGCGTCAGAGGCGGTCTTCTTCATCTCGGCGCGAAGCAGACCGGACTGCTTTTCGAGGTCGATCCTCTTCAGAAGGTCCCTGATGGCCTCTGCGCCCATTCCGGCGACAAATCCATCGAACCCCCACTTCTCCATCGCCTTCTGGTATTTCTCCTCATTGAGGAGCTCGCCTTCCTTCAGGTCAGACTCCTTGGCGTCGAGGACAACGTAGTTCTCATAGTAGAGGACCCTCTCCAACTCCTTAAGCGTCATGTCGAGCATGGCGCCTATCCTGGAGGGAAGGCTGCGGAGGAACCATATGTGAGCGACGGGTGTGGCAAGCTCGATGTGGCCGAGCCTTTCACGCCTTACGTTCGAGGGTATTACCTCGACTCCGCACTTTTCGCAGACGACTCCGCGGTGCTTCATCCTCTTGTACTTGCCGCAGTTGCACTCGAAGTCCTTCACAGGGCCGAATATCTTCGCGCAGAAGAGTCCGTCCCTCTCAGGCTTGAACGTCCTGTAGTTTATGGTCTCGGGCTT
>CAZDUP010000248.1:0-3184 GCA_964508625.1 uncultured Thermodesulfobacteriota bacterium | reverse complement strand
GCTTCTTTACCTCTCCGTGGGACCATTCCCTTATCCTGTCCGGCGAAGCGATAGAGATCCTTATGGCATTGAAGTCCATAGGTCTTTTATGCTTTTCAAACAGGGCCACAAGGCTTTCCAAAGTTAACCTCCCTTTTTTAAGCAGGTTATATCGCTGCCGGTTTCCGGCAGCAGATTAGTTTAATTCTAGTCTTTTTCTTCTTCCATCAGATTGATATCAAGACCAAGGCTCTGCAGCTCTTTTATGAGCACGCTGAACGACTCAGGCAATGTGGCCTCGAGGTTGTACCTTCCGGTCACTATCGACTCGTACATCTTTGTCCTGCCAGGCACGTCGTCGGACTTGACGGTCAGGAACTCCTGGAGGCTGTGTGCCGCGCCGTATGCCTCCATTGCCCAGACCTCCATCTCTCCCAATCTCTGTCCGCCGAACTGCGCCTTGCCGCCCAGCGGCTGCTGCGTGACGAGCGAGTACGGGCCAGTTGACCTTGCGTGTATCTTGTCATCGACCAGGTGATGGAGCTTCATCATGTACATGACGCCGACCGTCACCTCCTGGTCAAAGGAGTCGCCGCTCCTGCCGTCGTATAGGACCATCTTGCCGTTTTTCGGTAGCGAGGCCAGGTCGAGGCCGTCCTTCACGTCCTGCTCGGTTGCGCCGTCGAAGACCGGGCTCGCTATGCGGATGCCGCCTGAGAGCCTTCCTGCCACGTCCACAATCTCGTCCTCGGAGAGGCTGTTTATGAACCTGCTGAACTCGTTGGACGAGTATATCTTCTTTATCCTGTCTCTCAACGTATTGGGACTCGTTTCCTTCTCCACCATCGCGCCAACGGCCTTGCCGAGGTTCTTTGCCGCCCACCCGAGGTGAGTCTCGAGTATCTGTCCGATGTTCATACGGGAAGGGACGCCGAGCGGGTTCAATACTATGTCCACAGGAGTGCCGTCCGCGAGGTAGGGCATGTCCTCCTCGGGAAGTATCCTGGAGATGACGCCCTTGTTCCCGTGGCGCCCGGCCATCTTGTCGCCGACAGAGATCTTTCTCTTCATGGCGATGTAGACCTTGACCATCTTTATGACGCCGGGCGGGAGCTCGTCTCCCCTCTTCAATCTGTTTATCCTCTCGTCGAAGACGACCTTGATGAGGTCTATCTGCTCTCCGAGGGAAGTAAGGAGCTCGTTCACCTCTGTCTCGGCCTTCTCGTCAGCCGGGATTATCTCGTGCCACTTGGACTGAGGAATGGTCTCAAGGACCTCGTCGGTGATGGGCTTGCCCTTGCTCAAAAGGGTATTGCCCTTCTTGTCTGCTATCCTAACCTGCGACTTCTTGTTAAGGAGGAGCTTTCTCACCTTCGAGAAGGTCGATTCCTTCACTATGTTTATCTCGTCCTCGCGGTCCTTGACGAGACGGGCCACTTCCTTGTCCTCGATGGATTTGCTGCGCTCGTCCTTCTCAGCGCCCTTCCTCGAGAATACCTTGGCGTCTATGACCACGCCCTCGATGCCGGGCGGGACGCGAAGCGAGGTGTCCTTCACGTCCTCGGCCTTCTCGCCGAATATCGCGCGCAGGAGCTTTTCCTCGGGGGTGAGCTGCGTCTCGCCCTTCGGAGTCACCTTGCCGACCAGGATGTCGCCGGGCTTCACCTCGGCGCCGATGCGGATGATGCCGCTCTCGTCGAGGTTGCGCAGAGCGTCCTCGCCGACGTTCGGGATGTCCCTCGTTATCTCTTCCTTGCCGAGCTTAATGTCCCTGGCAACTACCTCGAACTCCTCGATATGGACAGAGGTGAATACGTCGTCGCGAAGGAGCCTCTCGTTAAGGAGGATGGAGTCCTCGAAGTTATATCCGCCCCAGGGCATGAATGCCACGATGACGTTCTTGCCGAGGGCGAGCTCGCCCTTGTCAGTGGACGGGCCGTCTGCTATGACCTGGCCCTCTTCGAGCACGTCGCCCCTGAAGACCACTGGCTTCTGATTGAGGCAGGTGTTCTGGTTGGACCTCCTGAACTTGGTGAGGTTATAAATATCGACGCCCCCGCCGTTGTTCCTGACGACTATCCTCGTGCCGTCCACGCTCTCGACCACTCCGGGCGCCTTGGCAAGGACCGTTACGCCGGAGTCCTTTGCAACGACCGACTCCATGCCGGTGCCCACGAGCGGGCTCTCGGTCTGGATGAGCGGCACGGCCTGCCTCTGCATGTTGGAGCCCATGAGCGCCCTGTTCGCGTCGTCGTTCTCGAGGAACGGTATCAGGGCCGCGGCTACCGAGACGAGCAGGTTCGGAGAGACGTCCATCAAGGTTATGTCCTCGGGGCGCGCCATTATGAACTCGCCGCTCCTCCTCGCGGATACGAACTCGCTTTCGAACCTGCCGTCCTTGTCAATTGGCGCGTTGGCCTGCGCTATTACGTGGTCCTCCTCATCCAATGCGGAGAGGTAGGTTATCTTATTGGTGACCTTGCCGTCCCTGACTTCCCTGTAGGGTGTTTCAATGAAGCCGAAGTCATTTACGCGCGCGTAGGTAGAAAGCGAGACGATAAGACCGATGTTCGGTCCCTCAGGGGTCTCGATCGGGCATATGCGGCCGTAATGGGTCGCGTGAACGTCCCTGACCTCGAAACCCGCCCTCTCCCTTGTGAGACCTCCGGGCCCGAGGGCCGAAAGCCTCCTCTTGTGTGTGACCTCTGAAAGAGGGTTGGTCTGGTCCATGAACTGTGAAAGCTGCGAGGAGCCGAAGAACTCCTTTATGACAGCCGAGACCGGCTTGGGGTTTATGAGGTCGTGCGGCATGAGTGTTTCAAGCTCGCCGAGGCTCATCCTCTCCTTTACCGCCCTCTCCATGCGAAGGAGGCCTATCCTGTACTGGTTCTCGAGGAGCTCGCCGACCGAGCGTACCCTCCTGTTGCCGAGGTGGTCGATGTCGTCTACAACGCCCTGGCCGTTCCTGAGGAGTATCAGGTAACGGACGACCTCGAGTATGTCCTCCTTGCGGAGTGTCGTGAGGTCGAGGTCGACGTCGAAACCGAGCTTCCTGTTGAGCTTCAACCTTCCGACCTTCGAGAGGTCGTATCTCTCGGCGTTGAAGAAGAGATCGTGGAAAAAGGCGTTGGCCGTGTCAACGGTCGGCAGGTCGCCTGGCTTCAGTCTCTTGTATATCTCTATGCGGGCGTTCAAGGTCAGGTTT
>CAZDUP010000247.1:0-3866 GCA_964508625.1 uncultured Thermodesulfobacteriota bacterium | reverse complement strand
GACATCGTTACAAGGAAGAGAGGCTACATTGAGATCAGCGGCAAGCCGCAGGAGGACTGACGGCAGGAGGCCTGACGAGCTCCGGCCAGTGAAGATAACGAGAGAGTATCTGAAGTTCGCCGAGGGCTCGGTCCTCATCGAGATGGGCGACACGAAGGTCATCTGCGCGGCTACGGTCGAGGAGAGGGTGCCGCCATTCCTCGCTGGCACCGGCAAGGGCTGGCTCACCGCAGAGTACGCGATGCTGCCGAGGTCGTCGAAAAAAAGGATAACGAGGGAGGCCGTCTCAGGCAAGCTCGGCGGAAGGACGCACGAGATACAGAGGCTCATAGGCAGGTCTATACGCGCGGTGGCTGACATGAAGGCCCTGGGCGAGAGGACCGTATACATTGACTGCGACGTGATACAGGCTGACGGCGGGACGCGGACAGCGTCCATCACCGGAGCCTATGTCGCTGTCTACGACACGCTCAATGAGCTCAGGAAAAAAGGGCTCATCAGCTCCATCCCGCTCTTCGATTCCGTAGCGGCCGTGAGCGTCGGCATGGTCGGTGGCGAGGCGGCCCTCGACCTCAACTACGAGGAGGACTCCTCGGCAGACGTGGACATGAATATCATCATGACCGGCAAGGGCAGGTTCATCGAGGTGCAGGGCACGGCCGAGCAGGAGCCGTTTACGAGGAAGGACATGGGCAGGCTCCTCGACCTTGCGGCAAAGGGCATTGAAGAGCTTACCGCCATGCAGAAAAAGGCGCTCAGGATAACCGGCAGATAATCCCGCCATAAAACCTCCATGAAAATCGTCATCGCTACAAAGAACAGGGGCAAGGCCCGCGAGATAGCCGCTATCCTGAAGGGCTTCTCCGTTGACATCGTCACGCTCGAAGAGTATCCATCGATAGTCATGCCGCCTGAGACAGGCGAGACGTTCACTGAAAACGCGCTCGCGAAGGCGCGCGCCGTTGCCTCTGCTACTGGCCTTCCCGCGCTTGCGGACGACTCGGGGCTGGAGGTTTACGCGCTCAACGGCAGGCCCGGGGTCCGCTCAGCGAGATACGCCGGAGAGCGGGCCACTGACAGGGAAAATTACGAGCTGCTGCTCAAAGAGATGAAGGGCGTGCCTTCAGGCAAGAGGTGCGCCCGCTTCAGGTGCTCCATCGCGTACGTGGAGCCTGGCAACGGCGAAGCAGTTTTCGAAGGCTCCTTTGAGGGGAGCATAGGAGAGAGCGCCAGGGGAACAGGCGGGTTCGGCTACGACCCTGTGTTCATCGTTCCGGACAGGGGCGCTACCGTCGCCGAGCTCGCGCCAGGAGAAAAGGACAGTATAAGCCACAGGGCAAAGGCGCTTTCCAGGTTCAGGGAATTTTTCGAGGCGAAAGAAAAAAAGAGGAGCTGAGGAGAAAGAAACCTGCCGCGCTGCCTTGACAACCCGCATACCCTCCATTAGACTTACTCATTAAGTAAGACAGTAGTCGGGTTTGGAAGCGCGAGGTAATTTACACAAAGGACCTGAAGTGCGGAAAACCCCTACGACTTATGAACTTCAATGAAAGGAGGTTTTTCGACATGCCTTCAGGAAAGGTCAAGTGGTTCAACGAATCAAAGGGGTTCGGCTTCATCGAGCAGGACTCCGGCGAGGACGTCTTCGTCCATTACTCTTCCATCCAGGGTTCCGGTTTCAGGACACTCAAAGAGGGGCAGAGGGTTGACTTTGACATCACCAAGGGCCCCAAGGGACTCAAGGCCGAAAACGTCAACCCGGCCCCGATCTGATAGAAGAATTCCGATGAAAAACGGCAAAGCCCTCATCCGCAGGATGGGGGCTTTTTTTATGTACAAGCCCGCCGGCCTGATATAATATTTGAACAGGCTGCTGAAAAAGATCATTTTTGGACAGGATTGCCTATGGAAGAGAAGATACAGATGGAAGTAGTCCCCGGCCTCGAAGGCATACCTGCCGCAGAGTCGGCCATAAGCTACATAGATGGCGACAGGGGCATACTCGAGTACAGGGGCATACCGGTCGAGACGCTCGCGGAGAAGAGCAGCTTCCTGGAGACCTCATGGCTCCTGCTTTTCGGGCGGCTTCCTAAAAAAGACGAACTCGAGAAGTTCAGGCAGGATATAACATATCACACGAGGCTCAAGCTCAAGATTTTGAGGATGATGGAGTATCTGCCTGAGAACGGCCACCCGATGCATTACCTTCAGGCCGTGACCTCGGCGATGGGCATGTACTACCCCGCAAGAGACACGCTCGACCCCGAGGCGCGCTACTGGTCTGCCGTTCGCCTGATAGCCAAGATGCCGACTATAGTCGCGGCAGTCCACAGGCTCAAGCACGGGGACGCGCCCATTCAGCCGAGGAACGACCTCTCGTTCTCCGCCAACTTTCATTACATGCTATTCGAGAAGGAGCCGTCGGCCCTGGTGGAGAGGATACTCGACGTCATGCTCATCCTCCACGCCGACCACACGATGAACGCCTCGACATTCAGCGCCAGGGTCGTCGGCTCCACGCTCGCCGACCCATACACCATTATCGCCTCTGCGATAGGCACGCTCTCCGGCCCCCTGCACGGAGGCGCCAACGAAGAGGTCGTGCACATGATAGAGGAGATAGGCTCCAGGGAGAACGTACGGCCCTTTATAGAGGCCAGGCTCGAGAAGAAGGAGCGGATAATGGGCGTGGGCCACAGGGTATACAGGACCACGGACCCGAGGGGCGAGTACCTCAAGCGCTTCATCACGCTCCTTGCAGACCACGACGGTATAGACAAGAAGACGGTTGAGATATCGAGAGAGATAGAAGCGGTGGTGAAGGAGAAGCTCTCGGCAAAGCGCCTCCATCCGAATATCGACTTCTACTCCGGCATCATCTTCCGGTCCATCGGCATACCCACCGAACTCTTCACGCCCATCTTCGCTATGGGAAGGGTGGCCGGGTGGCTCTCTCACTGGATGGAGCAGCTCAAATCCAACCGCATATACCGCCCTGAGCAGAAGTATACGGGCTTGAGGGAACAGCCCTACATACCAATGGAAGAAAGGACCTGACATGGATAGAGGCCGCGCGATGGCTGCAACCGGGATGGTAATCCTGTTCACGGCTGCGCTCTTCCTGCTCGCCGGGTGCAGCGAGCCGCTTATTCTGAGGGCATCGGACAAGTCCGAGGTGAAAACACCCGAGCTCCTTGAAGAGATAAGGAATACGGACTTCATCTTCGTCGGAGAGGTGCACACAAAGACGCTTCACCACAGGGCGCAGCTCGAGCTCATAAAGGGGCTCAAGGCCGAGGGCGTTGACGTTGCCATAGGCATAGAGATGTTCCTGAGCGACAACCAGGGAGTGCTGGACCGCTGGGTAAAGGGTGAGATCGCGGAAGATGAGTTCAAGGCCGCCTATAAGAAGAACTGGACAGTGCCCTGGACCCAGTACGAGGACATCTTCACCTTCGCGAAGGAGAACGGGATACCGCTCGTTGGGCTCAATATCTCGCGCAAGATAATGTACCAGGTGCTCACCAAGGGCTTCGAGTCCCTCACGCCAGAGCAGCTTGCCGAACTGCCGCCCGGCATAGAGTGCAGCGTGGACGACGTCTATGAGAAGTTCATAAAGGAGGCCTTCGGCGGCCACGAGGTCCAGGGCATGACCTTCAAGAGCTTCTGCGAGGCGCAGATGGTATGGGACAACGGCATGGCCCATAACGCGATAGAGTACATGGACAGGAACCCAGGAAAGAAGATGGTGGTCCTTGCCGGCGGCGGCCATTCATGGAAAAGGGGCATGCCTGCGCAGGTCGAGAGATTATCGAGCTACAGGAGCGTGGTGCTGCTGCCGGACTCCGAGAGCATGGAAATTGACA
>CAZDUP010000246.1:1650-3867 GCA_964508625.1 uncultured Thermodesulfobacteriota bacterium | reverse complement strand
GTCTTTGAAGGGGTCTGGGGGAAACTTTCTACAGAAAGTTTCCCCCAGGATTTCAGCGCCTGCAATTACAGGAGCTCGATAACGTGTTTGACTTGTGCTGAAACGCCGAACCTGTGGAGACCGTCTCTAAGCTGGACCATGCATCCAGGGCAGGCGGTGGCGACTATTTCAGCGCCGGAGTTTTTGATGTTTTCCGCCTTTATGCGCGCTATGTCCATCGAGAGCTCGTAGTTATTATACATGAGGCCTCCGCCGAGGCCGCAGCACAGGCACGGGTTTTTCATCTCTTTGAGGGTCGCGTTGCCCGAGAGCTTTATTATGTCCCTCGGCTCTTCGCGGAGCCCCTGCGCCCTGCCAAGATGGCACGGGTCATGGTAGGTGACTATACGTTTCTCTTTGTTGCCCTCGCCCTTCCTGAAGCCGAGCTCGTGGATGAGGAGCTCCGAGATGTCTCTCACCTTTGAGGCGAGCTTGGAAGCGCGCGCCTTTAGCGCCGGGTCGTCCGCAAGGAGGTCGGGCATGAGGTGCTTGAGGCCGTGGCCGCATGTGGCGCAGGAAGTAGCTATGAAGTCGGCTTCCCCGGTCTCGAGCTCCTCCAGGTTCTTTATCGCCATCTCTCTTGCGGCCTTGAGGTCGCCCATCGCATAGGCCGGCATGCCGCAGCATACCTGGCCCTTCGGGACAGAGACGTCGGCGCCAGCCTTCCTTATCACTTCGATCGATTTGAGCCCGAGGTCGGGCATGAGGTAGTTTATGCCGCAGCCCGAATAAAAGGCGACCTCTGGCCTGCCGGATTTCGCTTCACGACTTGAGGCGGCCTTGACCTCAGGCAGGTCGAGGAAAAATGTCGTTGCTAACGGAGGCACGAGCCTGCCCTGTCCGACGAGCGGCAGGGAGAAGCGCGAGAGGAGCCCCATGCCTGCTGAAGAGTCCTTGAAGAGAAGTCCCTGGAGCTTGCCCGCGAGCTTGAGCCCGAGGCCCATGATGCCGCCGGTGTCCTTGAGGTTCCTGAAGACAAGAGAGGCAGCGAGCGGCACGCCATTTTTTTCAATGGCATCCGCCCTAGCGGCAGCGAATATGGCGACTGTATCGACTCCGTTGGGGCAGTTAGAACGGCAGGCGCCGCAGAGCGTGCAATCTTTAAGGTGCTTGAGGTATACATCCGTGAGGCCTATCTCGCCCTTTGAATAGGCATCAACCAGCGAGACCCTGCCCCTCGGCGAGGACGGTTCGATGCCCAGCACCTTCATTGTCGGGCAGGTTGCCCGGCATGTGCCGCACCTTACGCATCTGTCTATTTCATCTCTAAGGAGTTCCAGGCGTTTCATGAGTAACAGCTCAGTTTGCGACAGCCCCGGAGGGGGCGACATTCGTACCCTCTCCAGGGAATATCTTGCCGGGGTTCAATACGCCCTTTGGGTCGAGGGCGGCCTTTATCCTCTTCATGCTCTCGATGGCCTGCTGCTTCAGCTCCATCTCGAGGTACTTCATCTTGGCCGTGCCAACGCCGTGCTCTCCGGAGATGGTGCCGCCGAGAGCGAGCGTGAGCTTGAATATCTCGACAACGGCATCGTTTGCGTTCTTCGCCTCAGCCGGGTCCTTCTTGTCGTACATCACGTTTACGTGTATGTTGCCGTCTCCGGCGTGTCCGAAGCTCGCGATGAGTACATTGTACTTTCCGGAAATTTCATTAAGACCCTCGACCAGGTCCGGTATTCTGGACCGTGGCACCACTATGTCCTCGTTTATCTTGTGGGGCTTTGCCCTGTAGAGAGAGGCCGATATGGCCCGCCTCGCCTTCCAGAGGTCCTTTACCTCGTCCTTGTCGCGGGCTGTCCTGAAGTCCGTTGCCCCATTGTCGAGGCAAACGCCAGAGACCGCCTCTGCCTCGTTCCTCACGGCCTCGCTATTGCCGTCCACCTCTATCAAAAGGAGCGCGCCTGCCTTTGGCAGACCGGCGTTGGCATACTCTTCTACGCACCTCAGGGATACGCTGTCAACTATCTCAAGGGTAGAAGGCACGACCTTTGCCTTGATGATGGCTGCGGTCGCGCTCGCTGCGTCCTTCAGGTCATTGAAGAGCGCGAGCATGGTCCTCGTCTCCTGCGGCAGGGGCAGGAGCTTCAATGTAGCCTTTGTGACGACCCCGAGGGTCCCCTCTGAGCCGACCATGAGCCTCGTGAGGTCATAACCCACTACGCCCTTTGCGGTCCTTAC
>CAZDUP010000246.1:0-1640 GCA_964508625.1 uncultured Thermodesulfobacteriota bacterium | reverse complement strand
TCTCGCCGGTAGGCAGGACTACTTCAAGCCCCAATACATAATCCCTCGTGACGCCGTACTTTATGGCCCTGGGCCCTCCGGCGCACTCGGCTATGTTGCCGCCTATCGTGGACATCTTGAGGCTCGATGGGTCAGGCGGGTAGAATAGACCTGCCTTTTCAACTGCCTGCTGAAGGTCCCACGTGACCACACCCGGCTCGACCACTGCAATGAGGTTCTCGGAGTCTATCTCCAGTATCCTCTTCATCCGCTCGAACGAGAGGACGACCCCGCCCTTTACCGGGATGCTGCCGCCTGAAAAGCCGGTCCCCGCCCCTCTCGGGATCACCGGAAATCCTTCGGAGTTGGCCATCTTCAGTACGAGGGATATTTCCTCAGGTCCTGACGGAAAGGCGACCGCGTCTGGCAAATGTGGCGTATTAGTCGCGTCATAGGTATAGCAGAGAAGCTCTTCCTTTGCGAAGGAGACGTTTCTTTCGCCGAAGATCCTCTTGAGTTCGTTTTTAACCGTATTTGAGAGCATACGTACCCATCATACTTCCTGTTAATGGAAGTACCTCAATTCATTATACTACTATTAGGGGAAATATCAAAAAGGAAGGGAATTCGGGCATCAATCTCAGTGCCGCCAGAACCTGCCGAGGAACCTCTGCAAGAAGCCCTCGTGCTCTTCTTCGTGGCCCCTGGCCTCGTTGTCAAGATAGCAGCCCTCGTGCCGCATCTCGCGCAGGAGCCTGCTGGTGACGCCCGGCACTTCTTTAAGCTCGCCCCAGTCCCTTATTATGCCGTGCCTGTCGCGGAACGCTACTATCTCTCTCGCTGTCTCAAGGCCAACTCCCCTTATATGCGTCAGCTCCTCGGCGCTCGCGTCGTTCAGGTTAACATGAGTCTCAGCCATCGATGGACCTCCATATATTTCTCTGATTAGATTATGGATTGGCTGCAATTGAAGTCAAGAAGGAGAGAGATGGCAAGAGATGAAACAGCTACTCGTCTTTCAATACATAGCCCACGCCGCGCACAGTGTGGATGAGCTTCTTCGGGAAGTCTTTGTCTATCTTTGACCTGATGTGGTTTATGTATACGTCAACTACGTTCGTCTCGCTGTCAAACGACTGGTCCCAGACGTGCTCGGCAATGAGCGTCCTCGTGAGCACCCTGTTAGGGTTCCTCAACAGGTACTCTAAAAGAGCGTACTCCTTTACGGTAAGCTCCACCTCGACGTCATTCCTCTTCGCCTTCCGGGTGGCAGGGTCAAGGCTCAAGTCAGCGAACTTCAGCACGGGCGTGCCGGAAACGCCCCTTCTCATGAGCACGCGCAATCTCGCAAGAAGCTCCTCAAAGGCAAAGGGCTTGGTAAGATAGTCGTCAGCGCCAACGTTCAACCCCTTTACCCTGTCCTCCACCGAATCGCGCGCAGTCAGAAGCAGCACCGGCGCCCTTACGCCCGCTGACTTCAGGTCCTTCAATACGTCAAGCCCGTTCTTCCTGGGCAGCATGATATCAAGTATGATGGCGTCGTAGTCGTTCATCTCGGCAAAGCTCTGCCCCTCGACGCCGTCCTCAACAACGTCCACCGCATAGCTCTCCTGCTCAAGCCCGCGCTTGATAAAGGCTGCTACCTTCTTCTCGTCCTCTAC
>CAZDUP010000245.1:0-3900 GCA_964508625.1 uncultured Thermodesulfobacteriota bacterium | reverse complement strand
GGTCGAGCTCAAGGCCAAGAACACCGATCTGCACGCGGCGACCGTCGTCGGCGACACCGTCGGCGATCCGTTCAAGGACACCTCCTCGGTCGCGATGAACCCGGTCATCAAGTTCACGACCCTCTTCGGTCTACAGACGTAATAGTCCTCTATCAGGAGTCATTCGGCAGCCCGAGGAAGTTCGGCAGGATTGCCAAGAGGATCTCCCATAAGAAGCCGATAATAGCCGTCAAGGCAGGCCGGTCGCTCGTTGGCGCGAGGGCCGCTACCTCACATACAGGTGCGCTGGCAGCATCTGACGTAGCGGTGGACGCGCTCTTCAGGCAGGCCGGTGTAATAAGGGTCACTACGATTGAGGAGATGTTCAACGCGGCGCAGGTGCTCACCCATCAGCCTTTGCCAAAGGGGCCGAGGGTCGGCATATTGACGAATGCCGGCGGCCCGGGGGTGCTCGCGGCTGACGCGTGCGAGGGGCTGGGTCTCAAGGTCACGCCTCTTTCAGATGAGACGCAATCAAAGCTAAGGGAATTTCTGCCAAAGGCAGCGGCCGTCACAAACCCGGTAGACATGATAGCGACCGCCCCTCCGGAGGCATTCAGGCGCTCGCTCGAGGTCATGCTCGAAGACCCTGACGTCGACTCAGTAATACTCATCTATATCCCGCCGCTTGTTACAAAGCCCGAGGACGTGGCGAGCGAGGTGAACGATGCATTGAAGGGCTACAAGGGTGAGAAGCCTGTCGTTACCTGCTTCATGATGTCGCAGGCCACCATGGAAGGCATAAGGAGAGATACAAACCTGAGGCCTTTCGTATTCCCGGAGGACGCTGTTCAGGCGCTTTCGCTTGCCTATGTATATTCGCAGTACAAATACAGGGCAGAAGGCTCTCCGGTGAAGTTCCCCGGCCTTGACAGTGACGCCATAAGAAAGTCCGTTTTCAAGGACGGGGCGCGAAGGGGATGGATGATGCCCGAGGCCGCTCTCGACCTCCTGAGGCTATACGGCATAAAAGCCGTTGAGACCCGCGTGGCCCTTGACGCGGATGAGGCCGTGAAGGCCGCGGCAAATATAGGCTACCCGGTTGTCATGAAGGTGCGCTCACAGAGGATCGTCCACAAGACAGACGTCGGCGGCATAGCGATAGGCTTGAGGAGCGCTGACGAGGTAAAACGGGCCTTCAACGATATTAAACTCAAGGTGGAGCAGGCCGGACTTTTGGACGACATGGACGGCGTCATAGTCCAGCCCATGCTCAAGGGCGGACAGGAGATGATAGTAGGCATGTCCGTTGACCCGCTCTTCGGCCCGCTTATCATGACAGGGCTTGGCGGCGTCGAGGTAGAGCTTCTGAAAGACGTATCCTTCGCAATCCATCCGCTCAACGACATAGAGCCGGAAAGGATGCTCGCGCAGCTCAAGAGCTTCCCGCTCCTCAAGGGTTACAGGGACAGGCCGCCCCGCGACATAGCCGCGCTCTCAGATACCATACTGCGCTTCTCTGCCCTCATCGAGGATTTCCCTGAGCTCGAGACCATAGAGATAAACCCTCTCATGGTCCTCTCAGAGGGGCAGGGCGCCGTAGCCGTAGACGCGAGGGTGTATCTGCGCTCGCCTGAATCTCCGGCAGTATGAACGGGGCTGCATTCTTGACGCGCACGCCTCTTTTAGAGTACACTATCTCTGCCGTAAGTACCTGATTAAAAAGGCAGAGTAGATTTGAAAGAAGAAAAGCAACCAGCTTCAGCCAGGGCAGGAATCCTTAAAAAACTCGCGTTCGCCTCGGTCATAGTCATTGCCGGGCTCACTATCTTCGCGCTCACGCTCTTTCACCTGATACCTTCCAGCGTATACGAGAGGCTCGTCACAGGCACATTGAGGGAGAAGACCGGGCTCGTGCTCAAGAGTTCGTCTTTTGATACCGTATTCCCATTCGGCATCGAAATGGCTGACCTCAGGGTCTCTGACCAGCGCGGCAAGGGCATTGTCCGCCTTGATTCACTCAGGGCTGACTTCAACCCTTTAGGCCTGGCAACGGGCTTGAGGGTAGACCTCTCAGGCAGGGCAGGGCAGGGCTCGCTGACAGGCTCCGTGAAGGCCGGGCTCTTGAGCTCGAGCCTTGAGCTTGAGGCAATAGGCGTGGACTTCGATTATCTGGAGGCGCTTGGGAACGCTGGCTTAGGGATAGACGGGACTTTTGACGGGAGAGTATCGCTCACGAACCGCAAGGGCGCTTGCCCAAAGGGGTTCGCGAGGATCGAAGGGGTAGAGGTCAGCGGGGCAGGCGTTAAGTTCAGGGGCTTTCCGCTGCCGCTCGGCAGCATCGACGAGACAGGGTTATCGGCGGAATTCAGGGACTGCAAGGCCGTATTGAACGGCCTGTGGATAGAGGGGACCGAGCTCTCGCTCCGCCTCGTGGGGAGCATAAAGATGGCCGAGCCCATTGCAGCGAGTACAGTCGACCTCTCTCTTGAAATCGTTCCTCACGGAGACATGGCCTCTAACCAGCTCCTGATGTCATTCATAAGCTCATACCGCAAATCGGCCAATTTCTATTCGATACCGATAAGAGGTACTCTGGAGAGCATCTCTTCAGGCTTGTAGCAGGCTGCTTAAGTCTTCGTCGCTCGTCGCTGCGACGCTTCATCGTCCTGCGTCAATATCCTTCAAGGCCGCTTCTGCCTCCTGCCTTCCCTGGAAGTCCTCTTTAAGGCCAAGCGCCGCTGAAAGCTCCTCTTTAGCGAGCCTCTTGTCTCCACGCTTGTAATAGGCCATTCCGAGGTGGTATCTGATGCCGGCGTTGTCAGGGCGTTTTGCCGCGCTATCCTTGAGGAGCGATATTGCCTTTAGAAATGCCCCCTTCTTGTAATATATCCAGCCGAGCGTGTCCGATATGAGCGGGTCGTCGGGGTTTATCTCCTTGGCCCTTTCAGCGAGCGGCATGGCCTCATCAAGCCTCCCCTGCCCGGCGTATATCCAGGCGAGGTTGTTGGCAGCCGGCGCAAAGGCCGGATTTATCTGCAGTACGCGCTCATAGTATCCGGCGGCGTTGGCGAGGTCGCCCTTTGACTCATGGGCGAGCGCGAGCATCATGTGCGCGGCGAGCGAGCCGGGCTTAGCCTTTACCGCCTCGTTATAATGCCGTACCGACTCCTCAAAGGAACCTTTCCTCGAATACAGCGCGCCGAGGTCAAGATAAGACTCGACGAAATCCGGCTTCAATGAAATGGCCTTTCTGAAGGCAGCCTCGGCAGCCTCAGTCTCGCCTGCGGCTATATGGGTCTTGCCCAGGAGGTGCAGCATCCAGGGGCTCTCGGGCGTCCTTTCCAGCTGCGCCTTTACCCTTGAGACAGCCTCGCTGCGCTTTCCCGTCTGCACGTAGATGCCTGCTATCCTCGCAAGCGGCCTCACGTCAGCCGGGTCGAGGGCGAGAGCCTTTTCAAACTCGGCCAGGGCCCTGTAGACGTTCTTCATCTGCATGTACGCGGAGCCGAGGCCGTAGTATCCCCTCGGGTCATCCGGCGCCGCGGCGATCGCCAGCTTGAAGTAGGTGGCTGCCTTTGCCTCTCTTTTCGCCGCGAGGTGGATGTTCCCGGCTGCCAGCATGGCTGCCGTGTTCGACGGGTCATGTCCGAGTAATATCTCGATCTCGTCTATTGCGTAGTTCGCGTCGCCGCTTTCCATGTAAACAGATGCGAGCGCGAGCCTTGCCGCGTCGAGCGCAGGGTTGAGCCTTACCGCTTCCCTGAACTCGGCCTTTGCCTGCTCCGAGTTCTTCCTCTCCCTGTACGCGAGGCCAAGGGCGTAATGGGACATGGCGAAGTTGGGCTCCTCCTTGATAGATGCCTGAAGGTCTGCAACGGCCTCGGCCAGTTTTTTCTGCGAGGCCTTCAACCGCCCCCT
>CAZDUP010000244.1:0-3925 GCA_964508625.1 uncultured Thermodesulfobacteriota bacterium | reverse complement strand
ATGTTCAAGCTGGCAAAGGACTACATGAAAGAGATAGGCGCGTCCTTTGTCATCACCGGAGAGGTGCTCGGCCAAAGACCCATGAGCCAGAGGAAAGAGGCATTCAGGGTCATTGAGCGCGAGTCAGGGCTTGAAGGGCTCATACTGCGCCCCTTGAGCGCAAAGCAGCTCGAGCCCACAATACCGGAAAAAGAAGGGCTCGTGGACAGGGAGCGCCTCCTCGACGTGCTCGGCAGGTCGAGGCGCCAGCAGATAGACCTCGCAGAGGAGCTCGACATAAACAACTACCCGTGCCCCTCGGGCGGATGCCTGCTCACGGACAAGATATTCTCGAAGAAGGTCAGGGACCTCCTCACGAATAAGGACGGCGTCACAAAGAAGGACCTCGCGCTTTTGAAGACCGGCAGGCATTTCAGGTACAAGGGCGAGAAGATAATCGTCGGCAGGAACGAGGACGACAACAGGAAGCTCAAGACCATGGTCCAGGAAGGCGACACGCTCGTTGAGCCGTGCGCCTTCCCCGGCCCTGTCGCCATATTATCTGGCACTGACGACGAAGAGGTCCGAGACTTTGCAGGGCAGCTCATCGTCAAGTACGCACTTGAGAAGACAGAGGGCAGAAGGACGCTCAGGGCGGTCCGCGGCGAGGAGGCGACCGAGTTCGAGGTTGAAGGCCCTGCGCCAGAGCCCCTTATCGAAGAGGCGCGGGTATGCTAAACGGCTCAGCGGCGGTTGACCTCGGAGGAGACAACGAGAGGGCAGCGGCCTTTGAAAAGTTCGAGCGTCTAAAACGCATCCTCCTTGAGATGAAATCCGTTCTCGTCGCCTTCTCCGGCGGCGTGGACTCGACGTTACTCCTCAAGGCCGCTGTTGACTCGCTCGGCGAAAGAGCGGCCGCGTTGACAGCGACATCTCCAACCTACCCTGAAAGCGAGCTCAATGAGGCGAAGGGCCTCGCCAGGCTCATAGGCGCAAGGCATATCATAGTCGAGTCCAATGAGCTTGAGATACCCAACTTCGCCGATAATACCGAAAAGAGGTGCTACTACTGCAAGAGCGAGCTCTTCAGCATCTCACTGGAACAGGCCAGCTCAATGGGTTTCGAGTCAGTCGCCGACGGCTCGAACGCTGACGACATGAACGACTACAGGCCCGGCAGGACCGCCGCAAGCGAGCAGGGCATAAGAAGCCCGCTGCAGGAGGCAGGCCTCACAAAGCAGGAGATACGTATCTTGAGCCGCGCACTCGGTCTCCCGACCTGGGACAAGCCCAGCTTCGCCTGCCTCTCGTCCCGATTCCCATACGGCACAAGGATAACCGAACCCAGGCTCCAGAAGGTCGCAAAAGGAGAAGATCTCCTCAAAGCCCTGGGCTTCCGCCAGTTCAGAGTCCGCTTTCACGAAGAGATAGTCCGCATAGAGGTCGAGGAAGAATCCCTCAAATTCTTCCTAGACGGCGATATACGTAAAAAAGTGATCGACGGCTTCAAGGACATAGGCTTCACCTACGTCACCATCGACCTCCAGGGCTACAGGACCGGCAGCATGAACGAGGTGCTGCCAAAGGCGTGAGTGGCTTGAAAATAATCGAGAGAACCTTTTTGTAAAAAGGTTCTCTCAAGTATTCAGGCAATCACACTCCTTCGGCGGCCCTTGCCCTGCGCGACTCTTCGAGCCATTTCTGGAAGTGGTGTTTATGAAGGGCCTTGAAGAAGTCGCCTTCGGGGTTGATGAGCTCGTAGATCATCATGGGTGTCGACGCCTCGAAGCCCTTGAATATGACCTCTCCCATTTTGCAGAAGGCCTCGATCTTCTCGGCGTTCTTTGTTGGCTCATAGCTGAACCAGAACTCAAGGGGGTCGAACGGGATGAAGAACTCTTCGGTGATGGAGGGATCGAGCTCGCTCAAGAGGACCTTCCTGTTGAAGAACCACTTTGAGCCGCGCGCCTCTTTCATATAGGCCTCGAGGGCGTTGATGCTCAGGGCCTCGCCCTTGTTGTAGATGTCGGTGGTGGAGGATATGACGCGGAGATCTGAGAACGGCTCGCCTGAGATTATCCTGTTGACGTCGGAGAGGAACTCGCCGGAGAGTATCTGGGCCATGGCCTTTGCGCTGGTCTCGCTGCCGGCCGATATGAGCTTCTCGAAGGCGCTGTCGAGCTCCGGCGGGAGCTTTATTGAGAAGACCCTGTCTATGTAGACGTCAAAGGGGTATCTGAGGCCCTTGTTCCTGCGTTTGGTCTTTTCGGCCTCGAGCAGCCTTTCGAGCTTCGCGCGGACAAGGGGGTTCCTGAAGGTGCCTCGAGAGGCCTCGTTTATTTTTCCGCCTATGGAGACGTTTACCGGCCCTGCTGACGCGAGCCTGGACTCAATGGACATGTTCTCGGCCTTTGTGCCGTAGGCTATGTAGAGGCCTGCCTCGAGCTCGCCCCTTATGGCGTTCTCCAGTTCTTCCCTGTAGGTGCTCTCGAGCCTGTGCTCTTCCTCGCCGAGGGCAACGAGGCGCGATTCAGCGCCAGGCTCGTTGGCGGCAAGGGCCTGGTTCAAGGAGGCCCTCTTCTGCCGCAGTGTCTCTTTTCTTGCGGCGAACCTCTTGTGGACCTCGTCGAGGAGCTCTTCTTCGCGCTTGGGCGGCAGCCTTTTCAGAAGCTCCTCCCTGTAGCCGCGTATTATCTGCTGTATGTCCTTTGCGAGCGAGACGAGGTTGGTGACCCCGCCTGAGAATATGGCCGCGTCTCCGGGCAGGTTCGTGAGCCTTATGCCGCGCTCATCAGCGCTCACGCCGGTGCCCGATGAATAACGGCTCGCGGCGTTCAATATCGGTCTGTAGAAATGCTCCCGCATGAAGTCCGCCATGGCGATCTCTTTTACCTTGATGGTCTTCCTGGAGAAGTCCTTCATGTCGATGAAGAGCTGGCCTTCTTCCTCGATTGCAAGGTTCTTCAGTACCGGCCTGTCGTCGGTGGAGAAGCGGTAGAGCCTGCCCCTGTTGTACTCCTCGACGAGGGCGTTGTGCTTCAATTCTTCGCGCCTGTCGGCGAGGCAGCCCCTCATGGGGCCGCTGTAGCGCTCTACCTGGCTGTCGAAGAGGCAAGCGTAGTAGCCTTCGAGCACCGAGGAGTCGCGGCCCATCTTTCTTGGGCCCTTTAATAGCCCTGTGAGCATGCCCTTCCTGTAGCCGCCGAGAAAGCGGATGAACGAGTCAACGATATCTGTCCTGGCTTGGTCCTTGGCGTATCTCTTCTTCACATCCTCGAGGGACGAGGCAAGGCTGGAGATGGCCTTCTGGTCCATGAGGAAGTTTTTTATGAGCCTGTCTTCGTTATATAGCTCGTAGAGCGTGGACTGGACCTCGAGCCCCGGCAAATCGAATTCAGTGAGGTATGCAAGTGTTTCCAGCCTGAACCTGTTTATGCCGTCCTGCTCACGCACGGCCTCTGCTGCCCTGGAGTCTCTTGAAACCGCCGCGGCGGCGGCTGAAAGAAGGTCCCCGGGGCCGGTCTCTCCGTCCATCTGGGGCAATACGGCTGAAAGCGCCTGAAAGGTATCGATGCTGAGCGAGTAGGGGTTGAGCGTTGTGGATACTATGCTCGCCGGAATGGCCACGAACGAGCCGGGCGCCATGGCTGATGAGAGCAGGAGCTCGGTATCGGCATTATAGGAAGATGCGCCAGACTCCCGGAGGCGCGTGAAGAAGAAGGCGAGCGAGGTCCTCAATGTGATGAACATGACAAGGCCGGTTGCCAGGTCGAGCTTCTCATAGGAGAGGCCCTTTATGCGCAGCGCCTTGGCCTTGTCCTTCTTTTTCCGTACTGTATTGATGAGGGCGAGGAGGGCCAGATAGGCCGTCCGCTCATCCGTGCCTGCGCGCGCCTCTTCTTTCATCATCTTGCCGAAGTACTCATCGACCCATCTGACGAACTTG
>CAZDUP010000243.1:2331-3929 GCA_964508625.1 uncultured Thermodesulfobacteriota bacterium | reverse complement strand
CTCAGAGGTCGAGGTCTTCTGGTCCTGGAATATCCTGACGTTCCCTGCAGCCTCTATCTGCGAGACCTCTTTATTATTATCATACATTATCTGGAGCTCGTCGGAGCAGAGCGTGAAGTCCTCGACAGCGACAACGTTGCCCTTGAAGACGACCCTGTTATCGTTGGTGCTCGCCTCCATCGAGTCGGAAGTGACCGTGACGGGTTTTCTCGGTGTTTCTCTGGACGGACCGGCCTCTTTGGCAAGCGTTACGGACGCCGGTGCAATGACTGCCGCGGCGAGGATAGGCAAAAGGGCTTTTTTCAGTATCGACATTAGGATTACCTTGGGGCCTGGCCTCCGGGACCTTTGCCTTTTCCGGCAATGGCAGGGTCCCTGAAGACCGCCTTGACTTTGCTGAGGAGCCGGAACTCCTCTGAATCCATCCTGACCAGCAGCCCGACTCCCTGGAGGTCCATGTTTCCGGAGGTCATTGAGACCTTGTCAGGGGTGGTTATCTCCTTGCTGCCTATCATGTACTTGAGGCTTCCGGTCTTCAGGAGATAGCCTTCCTGTGGCGACTCTATTATCACATCGCCCGTTACCGCTATCTCTCCCGCGCCCTCCCTGAAGGTGCCCTGCCTGGAGGTCAGCACATAGGGCGTGCCGTCATCGGCAAAGAAAGTGAGTTTAACGTCCTTGAAGAGCGTAAGGTCCTCTTCCCTGGAGCGCTCGGCGCTTTGAGCGTCGAGCTCCCATTCGACCCTGCCCTCTTTGGTGCCGGAGTAGTGTATCCGGTCTATCTTTACCTGAACCTTCTCGTCTTCCCTGAACTCCTGCGGCGGCTCCTGCGTCTTGTAATGGATAAAGACCATGAGGGCCAGCCCGAGGACAGACAGGACTATGAAGGCCTTGAGAGAAGCCCGTATCTTACGGTTCATGGGCGCTCGCCGGGAAGCCCGTAAAAACTAACGATTTCAAAAACTTACAACAAAACATTTAATTCCTGATTTTAGCAAAAATTATACCATCGGCATTTTGGGGTGTAAAGGCTTTTTGCCTATACGTAATACGGCTTCACCACCTCATCCCACCTGCCCTGTGTCTTGAGAATCAGCTCAACAAGCTCCCTTACAGCCCCCCTGCCGCCCGGCCTGGCAGAGATAAAGTCAGCCATATCTTTGACCTCGTCCACAGCGTCCGCCACAGTTGCCGAGAGCCCCACCCTTGTCAGAACAGGCAGGTCTATTATGTCGTCTCCCATGTAGGCCATCTCTGAGAGGGCTATGCCGGTCCTTGCCGAGATGTCGTCGAGCGCGCGCTTCTTATCCTTCACTCCCTGGTAAACGAGCGCAATCCCTAAGTCCTGCGCCCTGTGAAAGACGACCTTTGATTCCCGCGCCGTAATTATGGCGGTCTCTATACCGCCCCTCATGAGGAGCTTTATGCCGTGGCCGTCCTTGACGTCGAAGAACTTGGTCTCTGTCCCGGCAGCGTCGAATATTATCCTGCCGTCCGTGAGCACGCCATCCACGTCGAATATTACGAGCCTTATCTTTTTTATCTTTTGCTCGAGTGATTGCTTTGTGGCGGGCATCTGGCGGCCTCCGGGAAAAGTG
>CAZDUP010000243.1:0-2321 GCA_964508625.1 uncultured Thermodesulfobacteriota bacterium | reverse complement strand
ATACTATTACCACAGCTCCCGGACCAGGTCTATTCAGAAAGGTCCTTTACCCTCACCCTGAACGAGACCTTGAACGGCCCATGTGCGAGCAGGGCAGCGGGAAATAAAAAGAGCAGGCAGGAGCCCTGGTATATCTTCTCAAAGCCGCCCTCGGATAGTGACACAGTGTGCACAGGATGCCTCCAGAGGGCCGCTGGCCTGTCGAGCTCGATCAATGCCTCGATGCCCTTCCACATGTCAACGAGCTTCAACCTCTGAATGTTCTCCGCAATGCCCGTGCTGCCGAGCCCAATGCCGCCGCTCTCATCGAAGCTCATGTCAGAGCGGTACTGCGAGGCAGGGCCGTCGCAGCAGGGCAGGATGAGGTTCGCCTCAACGCCGAAAAAGCCCGTTGCGCTGCCCGGGCCTGTGACAACATAGCTCATCTCGAACGAATCCCTGCCAGAAGTCGAAAGCGTCTTCTCTATCGTATGCGGGCTTCCGTAAGCAAGGGCCTTCCTCTTCATCACGACTTTGTTCGGAGATATTTCCCTCTCATATTTTCTTCCGGCGAAATCGCCTTCTTCCTTCCACGAGTTGGCATAGAAGCTCTCTATCGTAATATCCTCTCCGAAGAAATGGTCGATAAAAGAGCTCCTCCTGTTCCTGTCGTACTTGAGATAACGCTGGAGCCCCTCCTCCTTGACCTTGACAATATCGTGTATGGATTTTGTCCCGGTCTCTCCACTTTCTTTGCCTGATTGCTCGAGCTTGTAATGATAGCCCTCATGGTATCTGGTGAGGGTATTCATGAGGTTCACGCCTTTGGGCTTATAGTCGAGCTCAAAGAGCGTGCCGCCGTTAAATGGGCTCGCGAAGATATTGAGATCAGGGGTCTTTATCGCGACCTCTTCATGGTTATCGGCATCGAGGTCGAACGAAGTTATCTCAGGGCTGCCCTCCTTTATGGAGAGGCCGTTGTCGGCAATGGACTCCGCCCGGATAAGGTTCTCGTAAACGGCAGTACGGAGGTGCGGCAGATATAGCCCGCCGAATACGCCGTGCCAGTAGGCGTCGTTGCACTGGGCCATGTACAGGAGCCTCTCGCCCTCGGCCTGGCGGCCGTCTCTTTTACTCTCCGAGCGCTTCTTCAACTCCCTGCTCACCATGAGCATCCTCTTGTGCAGCCAGTTCGACTCAGGGTACTTTGCCAGGAAGTTCCTCCACGTCCCTCCCTGCAGAAACCTCTTTACCCTCTCCCCTGACTCGCCCCAGCCTGAGACCTCCTCGATAAGCCGGGTGTACTCGCGGGACGAATCAGCCGGCAGCGACCACTCGCCCATCTCCATGTAGGAGGTATTCGGCAGGTACGTATGCCCTACCGGCTCCTCGTGGTCAAGGTACTCTCCCAATGTCGATGGCCTTATCCAGTCGAGGTTCTTCTCTATTGTCTCAAAAAAACTCTCGAGCCAGCCGTCGTCAAATACCCACTTGTGCGTTCCTGGCCAGACCCCGAACTTCTCTCCGTCATCGCCGTAAATAGCCGCGTTGCCGCGAGTGAAGAAGGAGCCGTTCTTCATGCCCAGCATGTATTCCTCGAACTTGTCAGTTGTCTTGAACGGTATGAGATAACGCAAGGCCTCGTTCCCCGGGAATATCTTTATTACGTTCCCCTGGTCCTCGGTAGTGTAATAGCCTCCGAGCTGGTCCTTCGCAAGCCCCGCCTTTATGAAATGATAATCGTCCACCACAAGGTACTCGAGCCCGGCCTTCCTTATGATGCTCGGATGCGTCGGCTCCCATACCCTCTCCGCCAGCCAGATGCCCCTCGGCCTTTTTCCGAAAAGCTCCTCTAACCTGTCGGACAACATCCTTACCTGCCCGACACGGTCCTCCTCAGGGATGACCGACAGAACAGGCTCGTAATACCCGCCCCCAACGACCTCGACCTGCCCCCTCATTACCATCTCCCGCATGAGCTCAATATACTCAGGGTGCCTCTCAGCTATCCAGTCGAGCAGAAAACCGGTGTTGTGAAGAGATAACTTTACGGCAGGATGTTTATGTAGGGCCTTCAGAAAAGGCCAGTAGGAATCTTGATAGGCCTCCTCGATGACACTATCAAAGTTACCGACTGGCTGGTGATTGTGAATGCAGAAGACAAAATATGTCATCTTTTGAGCCATCCTCCATTGTTATTCCGCAGGTTGCTGAAAATCTTGAGAGAACCTTTTTTGTAAAAAAGGTTCTCTCAAACTCTCTCCAAAAAACTTTCAGTTCTTCCTGTCCTGCCCCCCGAGAATCATGGGGGGCAGGACAGGAACTAAAAGTCTTTGAAGGGG
>CAZDUP010000242.1:0-3930 GCA_964508625.1 uncultured Thermodesulfobacteriota bacterium | reverse complement strand
CTCCAGGCCGCAGAGTCGCAGATAAAGACGCTCAAGATACGGGAGGCTGACATAAGAAAGCAGATAAACGTACTGGAGCGCAGGGTGGAGGACACGCCGGGAAACGAACAGAGGTTCGCGGACCTCAACAGGGACTACCAGATATCCCTCAACAATTACCAGTCGCTGCTTGAAAAAAGACTGAACGCGCGGCTCGCAGAGAACCTCGAGAAGAGGCAAAAAGGAGAGCGCTTCCGTATCATCGACCCGGCGAACCTGCCGGAGAGGCCTTACAAGCCTAACCGCCCGATAGTGGTGCTGGGTGGCGCTGCGACGGGCATAGGCATTGGTTTCGGCCTCATATTCCTCCTTGAGTTCATGAACCCCGCGTTCAAGAGGCCGGAAGACTTTGAGGGCGTACTCGACATGGAGCTCCTTGCCGTTGTCCCGGGTTTTGACGCAACCCACGATAAAGGCCCCCAGAAGGGGAAGTTTCTGAAAAGGATGACTGAAGGGAAATGGGCATCTTAAGCAGGCTGTTCAAAAAGAAGCCGGGGGAGCGGGAAGAGCTTCCGGAGGTCCGCCTATCCATCGTCGAGCCTGGCGATATCTGCCGTCCCAATGTCTGGGCAGTGGGCGGAGGAAAAGGCGGCGTTGGCAAGACCCTTCTGGCTGCAAACATTGGGGCGCTCCTGGCGAGCTGGGGCAAGAGGGTCCTTGTGATAGACGCTGACCTCGGGGCAGCCAACCTGCACACCCTTTTCGGCCTGGAGGGCTCGCGTCTTTCGCTCTCGAGCTTTCTCAAGGGGCAGGTCGCGTGCGTTGACAATATGATTACCCCTTCAGGGATAGCCGGGCTCGACATCATAAGCGGCGCCAGGGACTCTCTTGATATCGCTGATGCCGGTGGAGCTGCCCTGTGCAGGCTGCAGGACGCGATTACCGGGCTCGATTACGATTACGTTCTTCTGGACATCGCGCCCGGCACCGCGTCCAACATGCTCGACTTTTTCCTGATGGCAGACGCCGGGGTGCTGCTGACCACGCCGGAACCGACTTCCATCGAGAACACGTACAGGTTCCTCAAGTGCCTTTTCCTCAAAAGGATAAAGGACCTGATAAACTCCGGGGAGAACGCCGGGCTGCAGGAGAAGCTCAAGCGCGCCATCAACCGGAACCCGAAGGTAAGCACGGTAGCGGACATAGTATCGAGCATAAGAGAGGTCGACCCGGAGCGCGGGGCGATGCTCAAGGAGATAATGGGCAGGACTTGCGTAAACCTGGTCGTAAACAAGGCCAGACTGCCGCAGGACTTCACCCTCGGGCCCACGATGGAGAAGGCGTGCCGTAATTATTTCGGCATAGATATATTGCATCTCGGTGACATTTGCAGCGACGTCGCGGTGGAGGATTCGGTGCGGTTCAAAAAGCCGCTTACCGTTCAGTACCCTCAGTCCCCTTCCGCTCTCGCTATAGCCGGATGCTGCAGGAAGCTTCTAGCCGCGCAACAGAAAAACGGGCAGGAAAGAGTCGTACGGGCATAGGCGTTCAGGATGAGCCAGATGGTCAAAACTGATTACTACGGATTGCTCGAACTCAGCCCCGGCGCTTCTGCTGCCGAGGTCAATGAGGCATGCGAGCGGGAGCTTGGCCTTCTTGTAGGCGGCTCGGACGCAATATACTCTCTATATTCGCCAGCTGAAAAAGAAGCGATAGTCCGGCAGATAAGGGAGGCCCGGGAGGTGCTCCTCGACCCTGCGCGTAAGGCCGCCTATGATGCCGCCATTGCGGCAAGGCAGGAGCCACAATACACGGCTGAGCTTGACGTTGAAGAATTAAAAGAGGCGCTCTCGGGCAGGAGCACCTCCGGCATCCCCGTAAAGTTCTCGCACCTGCCCCCGGTCGCCGGGAAGATGAACGACATCATCGGCGAGCAGTACCGGGTCCTTTATACGAAGCTTCAGCACATGGGGTCCGAAAGCGACCTCAAAGTAGTGGCCGTTACCAGCGCCGTAAAGGGCGAGGGCAAGTCAGCCACATCCCTGAACCTGGCCTACGTCATAGCAAAGGACTTCAAGAAAAAGGTCCTGCTTATCGAATGCGACATGCGCAAGCCGTCGATGCTTTCAAAGCAGATCGGGCGTGAAGGCTCGAACGGCCTATCTGACATAATCCTGGGCAGGGCCGACGCCGGAGACACCGTTTGCAGGGTCGAGGAGACCAGTCTTTACCTGCTCACGTGCGGCGCCGGCATAAAGAACTCCTCCGAGCTCATAGATTCCCCGAGGCTTAAAGAGCTCCTGGACAGATTCAGGAAGGAGTTCGACTACATTATCGTCGATACCCCGCCCATTCTTCCGTTAATGGACATGAACATCCTCTCCAGGCTTGCTGACGGGCTCATCCTTGTCATAAGGGCCAGCCACACGCCGAAGAAGATAGTTCTCAAGGCTGTCCAGTCCGTCTCGGGCGCTCGCTTCATAGGCGCTGTCCTGAACGGCGCGGACAAGGTTTTCTCAAAATACTATTACTGAGGGAATATGCTTCTCAACCGGTATGGCTCAAAAAGACTGTGGTACGTAACCTGCGCGGAAGGCCTCTTCATCTTTTTGATGCTGCTCGCATCGGCTTCCATAAGGATGGCAATTGAGACGGGTGACTTCGGACCCAGTCCGGAGTACTTGAAGAGCGCGGTGCTGACCGGCATATACATGCTCTCGTTTTACTACTTCGACCTGTTTACGCCGGAGATGTTCCAGCCAAGCCGCCACATGTTCAACAAGCTGGTGCAGGCGATAGCCGTTGCCCTTATAGTCCAGTTCAGCCTCTTCTACTTCGTCCCGTCCATGAGGGTGTGGCGCGGCGTGCTGTTCATGAGCGTGCTCATACTGCCGCCGGCGATAGTGCTTTTCCGGTTCGTGCTCTCGAAGATACTCAGCATCGAGCTCCCGGGCAAGCGCGTGCTCATAATCGGCTCCGGCGAGCTGGCGAAAAAAATCGGCCAGGACATATACGGAAGGCCGGACCAGGGGCTCAAGCTCGTGGGCTTCGTCGATGACGACCCAGCGAAGTTCGGCGTCTCCATAGTGAACCCAGGCGTCATTGGCGGCTACGGCGACATACTGCAGATCACGAGGACCGAAGACATCGATATGATAATAGTCGCGCTCCAGGACCGGCGCTCAAAGCTCCCCATATCGGCCCTCCTCGACTGCAAGTTGAGGGGCATATCCGTGGAAGAGGGAGAGACCTTCAAGGAGAGGCAGTCCGGCAAGATACCTCTCGACCACTTGAAGCCAAGCTGGATGGTCTTCTCCGACGGCTTCAAGTCGCTCCGGTCAAGAAAGCTGGTCAAGAGATTCCTGGACGTGGTCGTCTCCTCGATATGCCTGGTCGTGAGCCTTCCTATAATGGCCGTCGTGGCCGCGCTCATCAGACTCGAGTCAAGGGGCCCGGTCATCTTCAAACAGGTACGGGTCGGCGAGAACGGCAAGGAGTTCAACATCTACAAGTTCCGCTCCATGCGCAACGACGCTGAATCTGAAACAGGCCCGGTCTGGGCCGTAACGCAGGATAACAGGGTCACCCGCATAGGCAACATAATAAGGCTGCTGAGGATAGACGAGCTCCCGCAGCTCATAAACGTCATAAAGGGCGATATGAGCTTCGTCGGCCCCAGGCCCGAGCGCCCGTTCTTCGTGGAGAAGCTCAGGCAGACGATCCCCTATTACGGCATTAGGACCATGGTCAAGCCGGGGCTGACCGGGTGGGCGCAGATCAAGTACCCCTACGGCGCAAGCGTAGAGGACGCCCTGGAAAAACTCCAGTACGACATTTATTACATAAAGAATATGTCACCTTTGCTCGATATAATCATATTCGTGATGACGGTCAAGGTCGTCCTTACCAGGCAGGGAGCCAGATAGACGGAAATAGCATGCAGAGCTGGTA
>CAZDUP010000241.1:0-3932 GCA_964508625.1 uncultured Thermodesulfobacteriota bacterium | reverse complement strand
GGCTATGACCTCGACCCCTCTCTCTGCCCAGAATCGCGGCAGGTCCGTGAAGCCATCTTCAAGGAGCATCGACAGGTTGGTCCTTGTCTTGACCCTGACGCCTGAAGAGGCGCACCCCTCGATAAAGCGCCTGTATCCGGCGTTCATCTCCGGCGCTCCGCCGGTGATGTCCACGACCGGAAAGCGCTCTTTCCTTACAAGCTCAAGGCATTTGTCGATTGTCTCGCTGCCCATCATCTCCGCCCTTGAGGGCCCGGCCTCCACATGGCAGTGCCTGCACGCCTGGTTGCACCTCATCCCCATGTTGACCTGAAGGACCTCTATGCCCGAGGCAATGAGCGGATATAGCTCGGAGGAGGCAAGCGATGAGTCGAACTGGTTCAGGGCCGAATCCATCACATCCCGGCCTTTGCCGCCGTGTTCTTCATCTGTACGCCGTGCACAAGAGCGGCCCCGCCCTTTATGGCGGCCGCAACGTGAACGGCCTCGGTCATCTGGGCAGGATTCGAGCCCTTCTCAAGGCAGGCCTGCGTATAAGCGTCTATGCAGTACGGGCACTGGACAGCGTGCGCCACTGCAAGGGCTATGAGCGCCTTCTCCCTCTCGCTCAACGCGCCCTCGGCGAAAACGGCCCCGTACCACTCGCTGAACTTTTTCCAGAGAAGAGGGGCCTCTTCGCCGATGCTCGCGAACTTTTGAAGGTCTTCAGGGTTGTAATATGTCTCCATTCACTCCCTCCTCGCTATAATCGGTCCCCCGCGTCGTCAGTCCCCGGAGGCGGCGTTTGTCTTCTCTTTTTTTTCCGGGCAGAGGCCCTTTCCATCTGCTCCTTTATACGGTCTATCCTCCTGCCCATGCCCAATACCTCGCCCAGAGGCTTGGCGAGCCTCTTCCTCGCGTCAGGGTTCGCATACTTGACGTATGCCATGCCGATAGCAGCCGTTATGATGCCGCCAATGAGGTCGTTTATGAGGTCCCACATCGTGTCCACGAGGCCGTTCTGGGTGCTTTTGCCAAAGAGGCTGTCTACCGTGAACTCGCCTATCTCCCAGAGGCCGCCCATGGCCATGGCGAACGTGACCGTGAATATGCCTATCAAGGGAAGCGAAAGCCGCACTTTGCGTGTATAATTTAAGGTATATACGACGACAAAGGCCAAAAGCCCGACCACAGCGCTCCCGTAGACGTGAAGCGCCTTGTCATAGAGCCAGACCTTCTGATAGAAGTCGAGCCCCTCGCCCATGAACGTGTTGAGGAAGATGGATAGCGTTATAAGGAGGTCTAGCTCAAAAGGCAGCGTGACCCTGTAGCTCCTCTCCAGAAGGCTCGGCACAAGCGAGATCGCTATCGAGACAACCGTCAGGACTGAAAAAAGATAATCGCCCTTGATCACTGCCACAGGCAAAAGCAGCACCATAAGGAGCTTCATCAGCCAGGAAAGCCCGGTCGTTATCGACAGGGTCCGCCAGTTCCTGAGCATGGTGAAGAGGTTCAGCATAAAGGTCCTTTCGAGCCCCATGAGGCCATTCAATTATTATATATAGAAGGCCGCTTGGCAACATGAAATGAAAAAAATACCGGGCCCAACGGCAAGGACGCTCCATTTCGTGACAATATGCGCGGCCGCCGCGCTGTTGCCCTTTGACGGCGCCTTCGGCTCGCTCAATGGGCCTGATATCGCCCAGGGACCCGCGTTCGAGAGCGCGCCTGCCGATGAAGGGGCCGGCCGCTTTGAGGACAATGCTGTCAAGGACATTGCTGATGGAGGCGAAGGCGCGGCAACGCCGTTCCAGCCATCGGGCAGGATGAACTGGCTTTTCAGGTCGATAATGGAGGCAGGCTCCGGCTTCCCGGCCACCCTATGCGAGCTCATCGAGAACAGCTACTCGGGCGGCTCGTATGCGAGGCTCTTGACAGGAACAGGCGCAGGCTTCTCTGAGCTTTTATCTGACGAAGACCGGCTCGCCGGCACTGGCCTCGGATACGAGCTCGGGCCCGGCCTCAGGGTGCAGGGCTTCGGCATTTTCGACATGGACGGGAACAGCGCCTTTGCCGGCCCGGCGCTCACCTACAACCTCCTGGAGTCAATAGGCCTTACAACGGGCGTCCAGATGCCGCTTGGCGAGCCCGCAGCAGATGGAGAGGACTTCTTCTTCGCGGAGATACGCGTGCTCTTCTGAGCCTTTTGTTGAAGGCTCTCCGTAACGCGGTATAATAATTACATGGTATCGATTACCGAAGGGAAAAAAGACAGGAAGATGAACGTGCCGGGCGAAGTGGTCTGCCCTGTGTGCACCTACCCTGCTGACGAGTGCGTCTGCTGCGCCGAGTGCGGCCATGACTGCCCGCTCGACGCTGGCGAGCCGTACTGCCCGGTGTGCAGCCCTGGCAGCGCCAGGCCGGCAGAGGGCAAGTCATAGCCCGAGCTCTTCCTTGACCTTAAGGAGCGCGCCCCTCAACTCCCTTACGCTCTCCTCAAGGCTTTTCTGTCTCCTCAGTATGTAGGACGGATGATAGACGGGCATCACCTTCCTCTTGCCCGACTCAATCCATTCCCCTGCCCTGAAGCCTTCGCCGGGAAAGAGAGCCGTGAACGCGGTCTTTCCCACTGCGATTATCACGCCGGGGTCTATAATCTCTATTTCCTTAATGAGAAAAGGGAGAAAGAAGGCTGCCTCGTCTATGCCAGGCGCCCTTGTGCGGAGCCTCTTTGTCTCAACGTTGGGCCAGATCTTCAGCACGTTGGAGATGTAGACATCCTCTCTCTCCAAGCCCGTCGTCTCTTCAAAGACCCTTACAAAGAACGACCCGCCCTTGCCGATGAAAGGCACACCGAGCCTCGTTTCATCGCGTCCAGGGGCTTCTCCGAGCACCATGAGTCTGCATGGGACCGGCCCAGCGCCGAATACCGGCCTGGAGCCGCTGAAACGGCCCTCAACCGCCTTTCCGATATTCCTGTTGAGCTTGAGGAGTTCCTTCTGCGGGTCCATTCCTGAGGGGCTACCTGAAGAGGCTCAGCGATTCCCTGCCGGATTTGGCATCTTCCTTCTTATCATCATCGGACTTGTCATCTGACTTGGCAGGGGCCTCTACAGGGTCGTCCTCACAGACCGGGACGCCTCCCCTGTAGATGTACCTCTCGAAGAGCTTCTGGTAGGAGGTCCAGTTAGAGCCGTCGCCCTTGTCAGATATGAGCGAGCGCACGGTGTTGACCTTGGCGTCGAGGTCATCGAGGTAGGAGAGTATTATGGCCTCGATTGTCTTGGGCCTCTTGGGAGAGCCGAACTCGAGCTGGCCGTGGTGCGAAAGGACCAGGTGCTTTATGTGCATCAATATCTCCCTCGGGAAATCAGGGATCGAAGCGGCATTTCTGTCGATGAGCTCGATTCCAATCGTGATGTGGCCCAGGAGCCTGCCCTCATCAGTATAATCGAAAGCGCGCTGGTACGATAGCTCGTAGATCTTCCCTATGTCATGGAGTATCGCGCCTGCTATGAGGAGGTCCCTGTTGATGCTCTGCCCGTAATGCTCCACTATCTTGTCCGCAAGGCCGCAGATCGAGAGTACGTGCTCGGCGAGGCCGCCGAGATACGGGTGGTGCATGGACTTCGCCGCCGGGGCCATGATGAAGCGCTCCCTTACCTCGGCGTCGGCGAATATGGACTTGAGAAGCGCCTTAACGTGCCTGTCCTTCAAGCCCTCTATCACGGAATCGAGACCCGCGGCAAGCTCCTTCGGGTCAGTTGCAGATGCTGGAAGAAAGTCCCGGAGCGAGTACTGCCCCTCTGCAACGGCCTTCACCGAGGAGACGTTCAACTGTATGCCGCCCTGGTAGGCGACAGCAAAGCCCTTTATATGGACAACGTCGTTCTTGTTGAAGCCGCGTCCAACTTCCTCCGCGTCGTCCCAGACCCTGGCCTCCATCTCGCCTG
>CAZDUP010000240.1:0-3952 GCA_964508625.1 uncultured Thermodesulfobacteriota bacterium | reverse complement strand
GCCCGCATACACCCCAACAACCTCCACAGGGTCGTGAGGGCCCTTGAAGTCTACGAGCTATCCAGAAGGCCCATCTCGGATTTCCAGAAAGAGCATTCCTTCGCAGCCTCCCCATACGAGACCATGAAGATCGGAGTCACAAAGGACAGGGGCGAGCTTTACTCTGACATCGACAGAAGGGTCGAAGAGATGGTCAGGGCCGGGCTCCTCGAAGAGACAAAGGGGCTCCTTTCAATGGGCTACGCTTCTGACTTGAAGCCGATGTCTGCTTTAGGTTATAAGGAAATGAACGCTTTTTTGAAGGGCGAGTACCCCTTTGACGAGGCTGTCCGCCTGTTGAAGAGAAACACCAGGCACTATGCCAAAAGGCAGCTCACCTGGTTCAGAAAAGACCATGAAATAAGATGGTTTAATCCGGCAGGCAAAACGGGTATAATATCTGCGGTAAAGGAATTTCTGTCTTGAGATACCTATTCATATTCATCATAGCCCTGGCGCTCTTTCTCCCCTCACCGGCCATTTCGGCTGACGTGGAGACTATATCCTCTGAGGGCACTGCCGCGAAGTCGGACGACATCGCTGACGTGAAGAAGCGGGCCATCGACCACGCGCTCAAGAACGCCGTTGCCGAGGCGCTCAATTCAATCCTGTCAAGAGAGTCGCTGAACGCTTCCGATCCGGTCATGCAGTCACTTCTCGCCAATCCCCGTTCCTATGTGACGACCTACAGGATACGCTCAGAGGGATGGGTGACGCACATGGACCTGGTTCCGGCGGGGTCGCTGCCGGACGGCGTGCCGTCAGCCGCCGGCGCCGAGCTCTACCATATCTGGATAGACGCCTCGGTGGACAGGGACGCTCTGCGTGACGCGATAACCAGGTTCCTCGCCATAAACGAGGCGGCAGGCCCCCTTACTATCAACATCCTCGACGTAAGAGACTATGCCGAGTTCAGGGCCCTTGTATCCGCCCTTCAGAAGATAGCTGTGATAAAAGACCTCTCGTACAACACCTTCTCTAACGGGCGCATAACCATGCTGGCCGTTGCGAGCGGCGGTGTATCGAACCTCGCAAGCCGCATCTCAAGGGAGCTGCCTGAAAACTACACGGTCGTAGAGGGCGCGGGGCAGATAATAATCAGGCCCTCGGCAGGGCTCTCGCACGAATGAAAAAGATCCTCGTAGCCATAGTAATCGCCATCTCCCTCGCTGGCTGCGGGCCCGCGGTCAAGCGCACGGTCTCCCCTGATTTCGAGCAGCTCGTCCCCTACAGGGTCGTTGTCCTGCCTGTTATCTGGGAGCGCACGGCAACAGATGAGGCAGAGCAGATAAGCAGCCTTTTCAGGCAGATGTCAGCCGAAAAACTCTCCACCCTCAATTACCAGACAGTGCCCTTCGAGGACGTCGAGAGGGCCGGAGCAGGGCAGAAGGACTGGTTTACAGGCAAGCAGCCGCACGAAATAGCGGCGCCCTTCAATGCTGACGCGGTCCTCTATATACGCCTTATTGATTGGAATGCCGACAGCCTTGCGCCATATGCCGCGCTCAAGATAAAGGCCGCATATGTGATGCGCTCCGCAACAGGACAGACCCTCTGGACTGCGGAGTACAGGAGCAAGGAGGCGGACCTCAACATCGATAAGACGCCCATGCACCTGACCATGCACAAGGCATACGAGCCGAGGGTCCAGAGGTTCGTTGACGCCATCTTCACAACGCTGCCCGAAGGGCGGCTCCAGGAAAAGACCAGGAAACAGTACTTCAAGTGGCTGCCGTAGGGCTTAAAACGGCAACCACGAAAAAATGCTAAGTTGAGGCTGCTCAAAAAGTCCGGGCTGCGACTCGACAAGCAGATGTGCCTTTTTCAGCAGCCCTCAGGGAGAAGATGAATATCCCGAACATACTGACCATCTTCAGGATAATCCTCGTCCCGGTCTTTCTCTATTTCGTCATCATCAATGAGCTTCAGACAGCGGCCATAATATTCATCGTGGCTGGCGTGACCGACTCGATCGACGGCTTTATAGCGCGCAGGTTCAACATGCGCACCGAGTTCGGCGCCAACATGGACCCCTTTGCCGACAAGTTCCTTCTCGTGAGCGCCTATATCGCGCTCACGGCCAAGGGCCTTGTGCCCATATGGCTGACCATCCCGATAATCATCAAGGATTCATTCCTGCTTTCAGGCGTGCTCGCCTTGAGGACTGCCGGGAGAAAGGTCGTCATCTCGCCGACCGTATTCGGAAAATCGACCACCGTGCTGCAGATACTGACAGTTGTATATGCCATGCTCGTCGGCAACGGGCCTGAGTTCATCGCCCTCTGCACAATTACGGCAGCCGTGACAGTATATACCTGGATTGATTACGTCAGACGGGAGCTCAGGATACAGACGGGGAGGAAGTGAGGTATTGCCTGTTACCCCTCTTTTCCAAAGAGGGGTTGGGGAGATTATCTTCTAGAAGAAGCCATAATCCCCCTCTGTCGCCCTTTAGAAAAGGGGGACGTAAAAAGATAAAGAAAAGGGCGGGTCTTTTGACCCGCCCTTTTTTGTTTTGTATGTATTACTCCTTTACAGCGCTTCCGGCAAGCCGGCTATCTCCGACATCTTAAATACCGGGCCGCACTGGCAGACATAGACGCTGTTTATCTGGCAGTGGCCGCATTTCCCCACGCCGCACTTCATGCGCCTCTCAAGCGACATGTAGATGTCATCCGGCCCGAGCCCCTTTGCCTTCAGGCTCAATATCACGAACCTGTACATCACAGGCGGGCCTATGATGACGCCCAGAGTGTTCTTGTCCTTCACGGCGACCTTTGGTATCAGCGTGGTCACAAGGCCGGTGTTGCCCTTCCACCCTGGTTCAGATTTGTCCACGGTCAACTGCACGTCCATGCCCTGCCTTCTCCAGCTGTCCATCTCCTCGGCAAAGAGTATCTCTCCCGGCGTCTTTGAGCCGTAGATGAGCGTGAGCTTGCCGAACTGCTCTTTTCTGGCGAGCACCGCCTTGAGGAGCGAGCGCATCGGGACGATGCCTATGCCTCCAGCGACGAATATGATGTCCCTGCCCAGAAGCTCGTCAAGGACAAAGCCCCTGCCGAACGGGCCGCGAAGCCACATGCGGTCGCCCTTCCTTAGCTTATGGAGGGCGTTCGTGAGGTTGCCCACTGCCCTTATGCAGAGCTCTATCCTCTTATCGCCAGGCGCAGAGGTGATGGAAATGGGGGCCTCGCCGTAGCCGGGCAGGCCGACCATGAAGAACTGCCCTGGCCTGTAATCGAGCATCGACTCGTTCGATGGAGCGACCGTGAAGAACCTCTCCTTTTCGCTCACCCTCATCGACCTCTCTACCATGCCGAGGAAGGGCAGATATGGGGAATCCATCTCTCGCGCCATGGCGTGGTTGAGGCTATCGTCTGCTTTCATGTATGATTTCATTCGTTACGTCCACTATGTTTATTTTTACGAGGCAGGCCCTTGAGCACCTGCCGCAGCCAACGCAGAAGAGCGAATCAAAGGTGCTGGAGAGGTACCTGAACTTCCTGTTGAACCTGTGGCGGAGCCTCTCTGCGCGGGTCTTCCTGAAGTTATGTCCGCCAGCGACCTTGGCAAAGTCCTCGAGCGTGCAGCCGTCCCACGTCCTGACCCGCTCTCCCTCGACCAGATTTGGCCTGACCTCGTCCTCCACGTCGAAGCAGTAGCAGGTCGGGCAGACGTTGTTGCACGAGCCGCATCCGGTGCATATAGCGCCTATCTTGTCCCATACGGCGCTCTCGTCGCTCTTGGCGTATATCGACGGAAGCTCGGCCGGGCTGGCGTCTATTCTTGCCCTGAAAGAAGAGTCCCGCTTTTTCTTTCTCTCTTCAAAGTCCTTGAGCTCTTTTTCAGAGGGCTCTCTTACCTCCGCAAACTTCAGGAGGAGTTCGCCGCCCCTTTCAGTCCCTGTCCTCAC
>CAZDUP010000239.1:714-3966 GCA_964508625.1 uncultured Thermodesulfobacteriota bacterium | reverse complement strand
TTCGAGGGTGTACTTGGTGTCGAGCGGTGTCTGCGCGCCCAACGTCAAATTAATTGAAAAAATGGCGCGTTTGTTTTAAAATCCGCATACTTAGTCGAATCCCCGCATTCCGGTCGATGATACGTGAGCACTTCAGTCAAGAAAGCAATCATCATAGGCGCGGGCCCGGCCGGTCTGACGGCTGCCTATGAGCTTCTCGAAAAAGGCATAAGGCCAGTCATATTCGAGCAGACTTCCGACATCGGCGGCATCTCCAAGACGATAAACTACAAGGGCAACCGGATTGACATCGGCGGCCACAGGTTCTTCTCGAAATCCGGCAGGGTCGTCGACTGGTGGCTCAAGATCATGCCGTTGCAGGGCGCTCCGGCCAGGGACGAAAGACTCCTCGGCAAGGAGTTCTCCCTCGAGGAGGTTGAGCGCGTCATGGGGCAAGATGGCGCGCACCCCTCTTCCCAAAAGCTTCCCGACCCTGAGAAGACCGACAGGGTCATGCTTGTAAGGGGCAGGCTCTCGCGCATCCTCTTCCTCCGCAAGTTCTTCGATTATCCCATAAGCATGAATATGGAGACCCTGGCCAAGCTCGGGGCCTTTCGCCTCGCGAAGATACTCATGAGCTATTTAAGGGCAAGGGCCTTCCCTTTGAAGGAGAGCTCCCTTGAGGATTTTTTTGTAAACAGGTTCGGCAGGGAGCTCTACGCTACCTTTTTCCGCGACTACACCGAGAAGGTCTGGGGCGTTCCATGTACCGCGATAAGCCCGAGCTGGGGTGCGCAGCGCATAAAGGGCCTGTCCATCACAAAGGCTATCGCTCACGCGGCTAAAAAGGCGGTGTCGAAGGACAGGAGCCTCGCACAGAAGGGGACTGAGACGAGCCTCATAGAGAGGTTCATGTACCCCAAGCTCGGCCCTGGCCAGATGTGGGAAGAGGTGGCGAGGCTCGTCGTCGAGCGCGGCGGCGAGATATGCATGAATAGCGAGGTCACGGGACTTGAGCTGGCCGGTGACAGGGTGATTGGCGCCGTTGTCAGGGATTCCGGTACCGGGCAGACGAGCACGCACAGGGGCGACTGGTTCCTTTCGACCATGCCAGTAAGGGACCTCGTGCAGGCCCTGGGAGACAATGTGCCGAAGGACGTCAGGAGGATAGCCGATGGCCTTGTATACCGCGACTTCATGACCGTCGGCATGCTATTGAAGAGGCTGAAGATCAAGAACGAGACGAAGATCAAGACCGTAAACGGCGTCATACCTGACAACTGGATATACGTGCAGGAGAGCGACGTAAAGCTCGGAAGGATACAGGTCTTCAATAACTGGAGCCCGTACCTGGTAAAGGACCCGGACACGGTCTGGATAGGACTCGAATACTTCTGCAACGAGGGGGACCCCCTCTGGTCCATGACGGATAAGGCGCTGGCCGATTTCGCGTCAGGAGAGCTTGAGAAGATAGGCGTTGCGCGCAAGGAAGAAGTGATGGACGCCACGGTAATACGCATGCCCAAGTGCTATCCCTGCTATTTCGGCTCTTACGGCAGCTTCGAGGTCGTCAGGAAATATGTGGACGGCATCGAAAACCTCTTCCTAATCGGCCGCAACGGCATGCACCGCTACAACAACCAGGACCACTCGATGCTCACGGCCATGGCCGCTGCCGGGAACATCTCGAAGGGGATTACCTCAAAAGATAACGTCTGGTCAGTGAACGCCGAGGACGAGTACCATGAATCGAAGTAGCTCCCGCATGCTTTCGTTTCTGCTGGCCGCTTGCCTCTTCATCGCCGGCATAGCAATAGGGAGCCTCCTTTGGAACAGGATATTCCTCCCGTTCGAGAACCCCTGGGGCGTCACCGGGCCGCTCACCTTCATATCCTTCAATCCAGCCAATAATGTAATAAGGTTCCTGGTATTCGTATCCTGCCCGCTTCTGCTCCTCGGGGCCGCCTATCTTTTCTCTGCCAGGCGCGCCAAGGATGCGCTCTTTGCGGCTCCGGCCGAGGCGTCCGTCACGGGCAGGGGCGGCCTTGCCCTGTTCCTCTTCCTCGTCCTCTTTTCAACGCTCGTCGCGCTCAATTACCCCTTCAACAGCTATGATGAGTCGCTCGATACCTTCCATGAGGGTGAGAGCATCGGCACGAGCGTATCCCATGAGGCAGGGCATGTGCCCTACAGGGATTATATCTTTGCCCACGGCCTTTATCAGGACCCGCTGCGTTCGGTAGTCGCCTTCAAGCTCTTCGGGAAATCCATAGCAGCCGCGAGGGCGCTCGAGAATGTCCACAAGGTCATGGCCTTCGCTCTTTTAGCCGTGCTGGCATGGGCCCTGTTCGCCAGGAACTTCGCTTACGCGTTCGCGGCCCTGGCCATGTCGGCTGTCTATGTGTATTACAAGCCGTCTGCCTTTTTCATTGCGCCGTCATTTCCTCCGCGGGAGAAGATAGTCTTCCTCTTCCTCCTCTCCGTCGTATGGCTTGACAGGTGCGCCCGAAAGGACAAGCCGGGGGCAGCCGTCTTTGTCCCTGGCTTTCTCTTTTCATTCATCCCGATAGCGGCATTAGCCCATTCCATAGACCGTGGCTTCTATCTACTGGCAACGGCGGCGGCGCTCGCGCCTTTAATCTATCTTTTCATGTTCCGCGCCAACAGGGTATTCATCTTATCCGTGCTCCTCGGGGCTGCCTCAGGCACGGCCCTTTTGCTCGTGCTTCTGCGAGGAGGCGTATTTGAGTTCTTCAGCTTTGCCTTTATGACTCTGCCGAGATACAAGGAACTCATGGACGGCCTGGCATATCCTTTCTGGAGGTGGTCGGCGTTCATCGTCCTTGCGCTGGCGGCTCTGAACTCCTTCTGGCTCCTGAAGAGGTTCCTGGGGCAATTGAGGATAAGCGGAAAGGCCGCGCTGCCGGTATTCTTCAGGGGCCATGTGGTCGAGCTGGCCTTGCTCCTTCTTTCGCTTGCCGTATTCAGGGGCGCTCTCGGCAGGGCCGATTACCCGCACATATCCTATAACGTATTCTTCACCTATCTCTTGACCTTATATCTCATTATCAAGTACGCGGCATCCGGTCTCGTCGAAAGGGCGGGCAACGCGAAGGCGGTTGGCGGAGCGGCCCTGGCAATCGCGGTTGTTCTGTCCATTTCGCTCTCATACAGGGTATACGGCGACAGGCTCATTGAGAAGAACTTCCCGCTGCACTTGAGCGACGCCGAGCTCATACCGGACAACTACAAGGCCGCCATCTCTTTCCTCGA
>CAZDUP010000239.1:0-704 GCA_964508625.1 uncultured Thermodesulfobacteriota bacterium | reverse complement strand
GCCCGGGCGAGCACTTCTTCACCATGACCTCAGAGGCTGCCTGGTATTATTTCCTCGAGAGGCCGTCTCCGACGCGCTTCCCGATAGTCTGGTTCGCGATGCCTCACTTCTACCAGCAGGAAATAGTAGAGGACCTTGAGGAGAAGAATGTAAAGTACATACTAATGTCGAACGCCCACTGGGCTAACAGGATTGACAGGGTAAGCAGCAAGGCGAGGCTCCCGATCGTCAGGGACCACATACACGTGAACTACGCCCCCCTTGGGATGATAGACGACCACGAGATCTGGGTGAGGAAGGGGCTTGACGCTACCAGCTCAGGCGCCGAGCAATAAAGGCGTTGCCTCTCCGGAGGAGGAGCTTTCTTGCCTCGTCCCCGAAGAGGATGATGGCCGCGAAGGGCAGGGCGAGCGAAAGCTCTGATAGAGCGAGCGGGTATGTCCCGAATAACCTCTGCGCAACCGGGTTGTAGACGATTATCCAGAGAAGGATAAGTTCGGCGGCGATGCCGAAGAGCACGAGCCTGTTAGAGAGAAGCCCTTTTTTGAAGACCGACTCCCGCCTTGTCCTGCATATCATCACGTTGGCTATCTGGCAGACGACTATGCTCGCGAAGAAGGCTGTCACGGCCTTCATGTAAAGGGGGTCAGAGGGAGAGAGCGCCTCTCCCCATGACCAGCCTCCGGCATGGAGGACAGTGAAGT
>CAZDUP010000238.1:0-3988 GCA_964508625.1 uncultured Thermodesulfobacteriota bacterium | reverse complement strand
CGTCAGACAGGGTCGAGCCGCACCAGGGCCAGGCTCATGCGTAACGGCCTTCTCACGATAGAGATGGCAGAGGAGAAGACGCTCGCGGAGTTCATGGAGGCCTTCTTCGCCCTCCACGCAAAGAGATGGGCCGCGCTCGGCCAGACCGGCGTGCTCAATGGGCCTGAGCTAAAGTCCTTTCACATTGATGCTGCCGATGGCCTTCTTCAAAAGGGCATGCTCCGCCTCTACAGGATGAGATACATGGGCTCTGATATCGCGGCGCTCTACTGCCTGTACCGTTCAGGCAGGGTCTATGCGTATCTGAGCGGCTTTGACCCAGCGCATTCAAAACTGAGCCCCGGCGCGAATATATTGAGGCACGTGGTCGAGGATTCGATAAAACGAGGGGCCCTGGCGCTGGATTTCCTCAGGGGCGGCGAGGGCTATAAGTACGCGTGGCGGCCAAAAGAAGAGAGGAACCTTGCAATGGTCCTTGAAAGGTCATGAGCGCAGGCGGCTATGACACGCTCTCCTGGTTCTATGAGAGGCACTGGGGACAGGGCTTCAGGTTCTATGATTTTGCTCTGGACGCGCTCGAGCCGATACTGCTCTCAGAGGTCAGGAAAGGCGCAAGGATACTCGACCTCTGCTGCGGGGCCGGCCATGTCGCAGCCGCCTTGAGCGAACGCGGTTTTTCAGCGGTGGGCGCCGATCTCTCGGTCGAGATGCTCAAGCTGGCGCGGTCAAGAGCGCCCCTTGCAAGTTTCTTTGCCGCTGACGCCAGGAATTTCTCGACGGCAGCGAAGTTCGACGCGGTCGTATCGACCTTTGACAGCATGAACCACATGACAGACCCGGAGGACCTCGCGCTCGTCTTTGGCAATGTAAGCGAGGCCCTCTCTCCAGGCGGCCTGTTCGTCTTCGACCTGCTCGAGGAGGAGGCCTACACCGAGGCATGGGCAAAATCAGGCTTTTTTCTTGAGGATGACAACGCCTGCATAGTAAGAGGCTCCTATGACCGGGAGTGCCGCATCGCGCGCGCCGATCTCACGCTCTTCAGGCTTGAAAACGGCTGGACGAGGTCGGACGTGACCGTCTTTGAAAGGTACTACCCGATGGACGAGGTCGCCGCAACGCTCGGCTCGTGCGGATTCGAGAGACCGCGTGTCTATTGCGCGAACAGTGATTTCAGGATGCCGGTTGACGCCGGCGTGGGCCGCATATTCATAAAGGCAAGAAAGGCGCGGAGATGATAGTCTACAGGAAATCCGAGCAGGAAACCGGCACCGCCGCGTTCGTTGACGAGCTCATGCTCCTGGCAGAGGCCGTACGCTCGGCCAGGACGCACGAGCTGGCAACCGAGCTTCTCATCGAGTTCGGCAGGTTCGAATCCGGGGTGGCCGACAGGCTCTTCCAGGAGGCGGACAGCGTAAACGAGATAAGCGCGGCCCTCCGCCGCGCATCCATCACGGCTGGACACGTCTTCAGGGCGTCGTGGGAGGAGAGGGCAGGGGAGGTCTCCCTGTGGGCCGGAAGGCTCAGGGACTCGCTCGCGAGGCTGCGGCAGATGCCGCTCCCGCAGATAATAAGGACCCGTGTGCCGGAGGGGTATGCGCACTACGGCCTCTTCCCAGAGGTCTACCTTGCCTCTGCGAGAAAGTTCTTTGATGAGCGGAGGCCGGCGGACGTGGTCTGCATAGGGCTGAGGAGCATCGGCGCTAGCCTCTCGTCAGTGATAGCGGCTGAGCTCGAATCTCTCGGCTCGACCGTCCTGTCGTTCACCCTGAGGCCCAGGGGCCACCCCTTCAAGAGAAAGGCCGCGCTCGCCACTGAGCTTGAAGAGATAATAGCAGGCCTTAAGACCAGCGTCTTCGCAATAGCCGACGAGGGGCCTGGGCTCAGCGGGTCGTCATTTTCGTCGGTCGCCGAAAGGCTCTCCAGGCTCGGCGTGCCGGACAGCAACATCGTTTATTTCCCGAGCTGGAGTCCGGACGGCGAGGACTTCATCTCGCGTGAGGCGCGCCAGAGATGGGCGATGCACTCGAAGTATGTTTCGTACTTCGAGGAGGTCTGGCTCGGGTCAGGCAGGCTTCAGCGGGCAGCGGGGCTGTCATCGCCGCTAAAGGACATATCAGCCGGCATGTGGAGGAAGCTCTTCTGGAGCGAGCACGACTACCCGGCCGCTCACCCGCGACACGAGAGGAGGAAATACCTCTCAGGCGAGCCTTCGATGGAGGAGTCCTACATGCTCAAGTTCGCGGGGCTCGGCAGGTACGGCTCGTCGAAGATGGAAAGGGCCGCGCTGCTCTCTGATGCCGGGCTCGCAGAGCCGGTTGAGAGGTTTGCGAACGGCTTCATAGTCACGAAGTTCGCCTACGGCAGGCCTGTAAATGAAAGGGACGTAAACCAGGTTCTCCTGGGCGAGATGGCCAGGTACGCTTCTGTAATAAAGCGCAATTTCCCGTCCCCAGGCAGGATGGCCTTTGATGAGTTCCTCGGCATGGTGGTCCGTAACATCACGCTCGGGCTCGGAAAGGACTGGGGCGAGAAGGCAACTGCCCTCGAGGCTACGGCCCGCATCTTCGAGTCCTGCGAGCCGGTCTATACCGACGGCAGGATGTTCCCGTTCGAATGGATACTGACGAAGAGAGGCTACAGGAAGACGGACTGCCTCGACCATCACCTCGACCAGTTCTTCCCGTCTAGCCAGGACATCGCCTGGGACCTCGCGATGGCCTGCGTTGAGTTCGAGATGAACCCGATGGAGCAGGGCTATTTCCTCTCCAGGTATGCGGCAGCCTCAGGCGACGAGGTGAGCCACGAGAGGCTCAAGCTCTACACCATTGCCTACCTCGCGTTCAGGCTCGGGTACGCGTCCTTTGCATCAGAAGAGCTCGCCAGGAGCCCTGAAGGGCAGAGGTTCGGCTCTCTTGTGCACCGCTATGCGTCGAGGCTCAAAAGAGAGCTCCTCTGGCTCGCTGATTAGAATGAAGATAGACATCCACAACCACGCCTTCACGCACGAGAGCTCATCCTCGCCCGAGGAGGTGATAGAGGCCGCGATATCGGCCGGCCTTGACGGCATAGCATTCACCGAGCATAATTCGTACTCGGCGACGGAAAGGGCAGCAGAGCTCTCGGAGATATACTCAGGCAGGATGCTGGTCTTAAGGGGCGCCGAATACGACGCCAGGGAAGGGCACGTGCTCATCTTCGGGATAGCGGACAACAGTTTTCTCGACCTCGGTATGTTCGCGCCCGTAAGCGAGCTCATCCGGTACGTCACGCCAAAGGGCGCCGCCGTCGTTGTGGCGCACCCGTTCAGGGGCTGGGGGCTCTTCAAGGCAGACCTGGATGCCGTGCACGGGATATGCGCTGTTGAAGCATACAACGGCCACAACACGCCCGAGGAGAACCATAAGGCATTTGAAGTGGCCTCGTCGCTGGGCATGCCTACGACCGGCGGCAGCGATTCTCATTCAAAAGAGGACGTCGGGAAATGCTACACGGAGTTCGACGATGTCGTGACGCCGGAGAACTTTGTCCATCTCCTTAAACAGGGCCGCTACCACGGCGTGTGCGCTAGGCCATGAGACTCATCTCCAATCGCCTTGCCGTTATCCTGCTCCTCCTCATCTCCTTGCTGCCCGGTTGCGCTTTCCAGGGGAGCGGGATACGGATAGATAGCGCGGTCCTTTCGGCCGACGGAGAGACGGCTGAGATTATGATTTCAGAGACCAGGCCCGGCGCGCTCAAGGAGGCCGACGGCCAGGGCAGGCTATCGGTAGTACATCGTGAAACTGGCGTATGCATCTCTTTCCCGCACCTGAAGGACCTCTCCATCGGCCGCATCTCGATCCCGAACCACGGCAAGCTCCTGCATAAAGGCGACTGGATAACGGTCGCCATTGCAAAGATCTCATCAGCACCTGCCCTTCTTGAATAAAAAAACTCAGACCCCGTCATTGACAAGCATATTTCCTGATATAGAGTTAACTTCATAGCC
>CAZDUP010000237.1:559-3995 GCA_964508625.1 uncultured Thermodesulfobacteriota bacterium | reverse complement strand
ATCTTTGCCTGAGCTCCTGGAATGAAGCCACTGAGAGCGATGTTATGTACCTGATATCATGCACCCCGGCAGCGCCGGCATAATTGGGGAAGAGCATGCCGTCAAAGCCCATTGCCCTGTGGTTCACCCCTGCCTCGTTCAAAAAGCTGACATAAGGCGGCAAAGAGGCAAATGAGTCGTGCCTTTCTGGCAGGCCGCGCGGTGAGAGCTGGTCAAATATCGCGAAGGCCGCCAGGAACGCGGCCGAGAGCGCCGCGCCTGTCCTCATGGAGCCAAAGGCAAAGGCGGCTGCGGCGAATATCCCGACGGACAATGGAACGAGCTTTAGCCAGAGCCAGTAATAGTCATAGCCCCTCGGCATTGCCCACCAGAGCTCGAGGAATATCAATGCGGCGACCCCGTAGACGCCCCTTCCCTTTTTGAAGATGAAGAGGACGGCGAGGAAGGCAAGCAGCAGGAAGGCGAGCGAGACTGCCGGAGAGAGGAGCATTGCTGGGCCGAAGAAAGGGAATTGCCCGATGAGAAATCCTATTGACCCGGAGAGCGATTCACCCGGAGCATACCTTGCCACAATCTCCTGCGTCCTCAGGAGATTGAAGAGGTACATGTGTATGAAGAGGCCGAGCATGGCTGCAAAAGCTATGCCTGCCGCTGCGAGCCCTTTCTTTCTCGCTGTGCCCGCTGCATCTGAGAGGGCCTGAAGGCCAAGTGCAGCTGAGACAGAGAGGCAGAAGACCCATACCGGGCCAGCCCACCTCTGGCTCCATACCTGCTCGAATATCGGCAGGTGGCCGAACCACAGAAATGGCTTTAGCCCGAAGTTCTTAAGAAGAATCGCGAGGCCGAACGAGAAGAAGAATATGGACAGGGCCCGCAGGCTGCTCCCCTTGTGAATGAACGCGAGCATAACACCTGAGAGCGCGATGAAAGCGGCCGTTATGCCGACATAGCCGCCGAGGTAATCCCAGTTTCCGTTTGCCGGGAGCGCGCGGAAGAAAAACCTCTCTCCCCTCACCTCCTCGTCAAAGACAACAGGGTTGTCGGCCTGCCTTATCTCCGAAAATCCTGGCGAGAAGAGCTCTATTGCATGGCGGTACTTCACAGGATCTGCAACGCCTACCTCCCTTCCCGGCTCATGGAGGTGGAAGGATTCGTACATGTATCCTATGAAGGGCAGCAATAAGGGCGCGGCCAGGCTGAAACCGAGCGCAAACGAGGCAGCGAAACGCAGGGCCTGCTTTAGAGCGCCCTTCCTGAGCATGAAGAGCCTGAGGGCAAAGTACGAGCCTGCCAGCAGGAAGGAATAGGCGGCTATCTCGGGCTGGCCAGCAAGGAAGGCGAGGCCAAAGGCGATCCCCAGAAGGGCGGTCGCCCTTCCTTTTCCAGTGACGAGCCTCTCGCTACCATAGAGAAGGACAGGCAGGACAATGGCGCTATTTGAGAACTGCTCGAGGTTCAAAAACCAGGTAAAGACCCCTGAGAACATATAGACAAGGCCGCCAATAAAGGCAAAGGCCGGGCCGAGGCCCAGGAGCCTCAGGAATAGAAAGGTGAAAAATGCCGCGATGAGTGGCCTGCCGAGAAGATAGAAGTCCCACGTCCAGACAGGGCTCATGTTCTGAATTATCTGATACGGGAAAAAGGCCCTTGTGCTGTACTGAACGCCCAGGGGCGCGCCCGCTGCCTGATAGGGGTTCCAGAGCGGCAGCTCGCCCTCTTTATAGATATCCCCTATTAGTTTGTTTACAGGCCATTCGTAATAGGCAGGCGTTGCGAGGTCTATGTTGAATGAATCAGCCGGAAGCCTGCCCTCGTAGCCGTGCGGAAAGCCGTTTACAAAGCCGTACGGCTGCATTAGCGGTGCCTGCAGGCTCTTTCCGAGGAATACTACAGGAGCGTGGAATATGTTGAGGAGCGCGAGATAGTAAAGAAATGCCCTTGTTTTCTCGCTTCTGAACACCTCTGGCGACCTTCCCTGCGCGGCCTTCTGTTTGCCCGCGCGCTTTGCATTTCCGGCGTTACTATAATATAAATGAACGGGTGAGTCAAAATCGCTCTGGTGGCGCAAAGATGAGGACAGGCAAGAGGGCTCAGAAGACCCTTATCATACTCTTCAATAAGCCTTTCGAGGTGCTCTGCCAGTTCACTGACAGGGACGGGCGGACTACACTCGCCGATTTCGTCCCCCATCCCGGCGTCTATGCTGCTGGAAGGCTCGACTATGACAGCGAGGGGCTTGTAGTGCTCACCAATGACGGCCGTGTGCAATCGCTAATAGCAGAGCCCAGGAACAAGCTCCCGAAGACGTACCTTGCGCAGGTCGAGGGCATCCCCGATGAGACCGCGCTCGACAAGCTCCGCAGGGGGGTTCTATTGAAGGACGGCATGACCCTGCCTGCCGAGGCAAGGCTTGTCGCTGAGCCCGCGTTCCTATGGCCCCGCGTGCCGCCCATCAGGTACAGGAAAAATGTGCCTGAGAGCTGGCTTGAGATAACGATAAAAGAGGGCAGGAACCGGCAGGTGCGCCGCATGACAGCGGCAGCAGGACATCCGACCTTGCGCCTCATAAGGACATGCGTCGGCCCCTGGGAGCTAAAGGGATTGAAGCCAGGAGAGTGGAAGGAGGCCGAGATGCCGCGTGGACTCTTCAAAAATGATTGAATGGCCTTTTTTAGATTGCAGCGGATTTTGATTCGGACCCCTGCTGTGATAGAATATTGCGAATCAGTGACAGGAGGAAGCCATGCAGGAAACGAAGATAATCCTTTCAGAGAAGGATATACCTGCTAAGTGGTATAACATAATGGCGGACATGCCGAACCTGCCTGCCCCGCCCTTGCATCCAGCCACATTGAAGCCATGCGGCCCGGACGATCTCAGTGCGATATTCCCCATGTCCCTCATCGAGCAGGAGGTATCGAGCGAGCGCTGGATAGAGATACCGGATGAGGTGAGAAGGATATACGGCCTCTGGAGGCCGAGCCCTCTCTACAGGGCACACCGTTTCGAAGAGATGCTCAAGACCCCGGCGCGCATCTACTACAAGTACGAGGGCGTAAGCCCTGCCGGAAGCCACAAGCCCAACACCTCGATACCGCAGGCTTATTACAACAGGCAGGCTGGCATCAGGAGGATAGCGACCGAGACAGGCGCAGGCCAGTGGGGATCTGCGCTCGCTCTGGCTGGCTCCATGTTCGGCATCGAGATAACCGTATATATGGTAAAGGTAAGCTATCACCAGAAGCCCTACAGAAGGGTCGCGATGGAGACCTGGGGCGCGACAGTGCACGCGAGCCCGACCAATCTCACCAACTCGGGGCGAAAGGTGCTTGAGACTGACCCTGAGAGCCCCGGGAGCCTCGGCATAGCCATATCAGAGGCTGTCGAGGACGCGGCCACGCACGCCGATACCAATTATGCGCTCGGCTCGGTCTTG
>CAZDUP010000237.1:0-549 GCA_964508625.1 uncultured Thermodesulfobacteriota bacterium | reverse complement strand
CCAGTCCATAATCGGCCTCGAGTCAAAGCGCCAGTTCGAGATTGCGAATGATTTCCCTGATGTCATCATCGGCTGCAGCGGGGGCGGCAGCAACCTCGCCGGCCTCTCTTTCCCGTTTATCCCGGACAAGATGAACGGCAGGGACATGCGCATAATAGCGGTCGAGCCCACGTCATGCCCGACCCTTACAAAGGGCGAGTACCGCTACGACTTCGGCGACCTCGCCGGGCTCACGCCGTATCTCATGATGTACACGCTCGGCCACGACTTCGTGCCGCCGGGCATACACGCTGGCGGGCTCCGCTACCACGGGGAGTCTCCGCTTGTGAGCCGCCTGGTGCACGACGGCCTCATAGAGGCAGCCGCCTATCCTCAGACCGACGTATTCGAGGCTGCCCTTAAGTTCGCCAAGGCAGAGGCCATAATCCCGGCTCCTGAGAGCGCGCATGCCATCAAATCGGCGATTGACGAGGCGATGCGAGCCAAAGAGGAAGGCAAAGAGAGGGTAATCTTCTTCAGCCTCTCAGGCCACGGCAACTTCGACATGCA
>CAZDUP010000236.1:0-4063 GCA_964508625.1 uncultured Thermodesulfobacteriota bacterium | reverse complement strand
GAGGTTCGAGGAGAAGGAGACTGGCGAGATAAGGCCCTATGACTTCGCGAACCAGGAGAAGATCATAAGGGGCAAGCTCCCGGCACTCGAGATGATAAACGAGAAGTTCAGCAGGTCCGTGAGGACGCCTCTGTTCAATCTCATGAGGAAGTCCGTTGACATGAGCCCCGAGCACACGAAGGCGGTCAAATACGAAGAGTTCCTCAGGAACCTCCAGGTACCCTCGAGCCTCAACGTCTTCCAGCTCCTGCCTTTCAGGGGCCAGGGCGTGCTCGCGGTGGACCCGAGCCTTGTCTTCCTCATAGTGGACAGCTACTTCGGCGGCGACGGCAGGTTCCACACCAGGATAGAGGGCAGGGACTTCACCAACGTCGAGCAGGCTGTCGTAAAGAAGGTCGTGGACATCGTCTTTAACGAGCTTGCGAGCGTCTGGAAGGCGGTCCACCCGGTCGAGTTCAAGATACTGCGCTCGGAGATGAACCCGCAGTTCGTAAACCTGGTAGAGCCCGCGGAGCACGTCATCATATCGACTTTCAGGATGGAGATAGAGGGCACGTCAGGGAACTTCTTCATCTGCCTTCCATACAGCACCATAGAGCCCATTAAGGACAAGCTCCTCGGCACGCAGAGGATAGACGCCTCTGAGGTGGACCTCAAGTGGGCGGAGATGCTCAAGGAGCAGTTCGGCCGCGTGCCGCTCTCAGTGACAGGCGAGATCGGCAGGGCGCAGATAAGCTTCATGGACCTCGTCAACCTAAAGCCTGGCGACGTCATACAGCTCGACAGGAAAACGAAGGAGCTCATGGACTTCCAGGTTGAGGGGATAACCAAGTTCCTCGGCAGGCCGGGGACCATGGACAACAATTACGCAGTAAAGCTCATTGAGGCCTTAAAGGGAGAAAGGAGCTGAGTGATGAACGAGAACGGGCAGACCGGCAACGGACAGGAGAACGCTGGCGCATCCATTGACGATCAGTGGAGCGCGGCCTTCGAGGAGACAAAAAAGACCGCTGAGCCTAAGAAGGAAGAGGTCGAGGCAAGGCCCGCGAGCTTCACGAACCTGAAGCAGGAGAGCGCCGGGAGCATATCGAACATGGACATGCTCCTCGACATACCGCTTACCGTCTCAGTCGAGATAGGCAGGTCCAGGATGCTCGTCAAGGACCTCCTCCAGCTCGGGCAGGGCACGGTCGTCGAGCTTGAGAAGCTCGCGGGCGAGCCGATGGAGATACTCGTGAACGGCAGGCTAATCGCCAGGGGCGAGGCAGTGGTGGTGAACGACAAGTTCGGCGTGAAGCTCACCGACATCGTGAGCCCGAGCGAGAGGATATCCAGGCTCAGATGAACGATTCCTACACATACCTTCTCGTCAAATCCATCCTGACGCTCATCTTCACGCTCGGCCTCCTGGGCCTCGCGCTGTGGGCCCTGAAGCGTTTCATGAAGGGCGGGGCAGCAGGGAAGAGCGGGACGGCTAATCCGGTGAAGGTGGTCACGACCGCTTTCCTCGGCCCCAAGAAGAACATAGCGGTCGTCGAGGTGGCCGGAGAGATGCTCGTGCTCGGCCTTACGCCCGCGTCAATCACATTTCTGTCAAAGGTCGAGAGCAAAGAGGCTGTAGAGGAATTGAAGAAGCTAAAGGACTCGAAGAGGAGGCCCATATTGAGCCTCCTGCAGGGCGGGCTATAGAAGATGAAGAGACCGGCGCTCATATTATTGAATACTACTGCAGTGCTCCTGTCTGCTGCAGGCGCGTCTTACGGCGCGGACGCAATTGGCCTGCCGAACGTGAGCCTCACGGTAGGCGGCGAGAACTCGCCCCAGGGCGTCTCCACAGCCATACAGATAGTATTATTGCTGACCGTACTGACCCTGGCCCCCGCGATACTGCTGATGATGACCTCTTTCACCCGGCTCATCGTCGTTTTTTCGCTCTTGAGGCAGGCGCTCGGAGTGCAGCAGGCACCTCCGAACCAGGTCATAGTCGGCCTTTCGCTCTTCCTTACTTTTTTCATAATGTCCCCCGCGATAACCAAGATAAACGAATCGGCCCTGAAGCCCTACATGGCAGGGACCTTATCCCAGGAGGCGGCCTTCACCGGCGCGATACAGCCTCTTCGCGAGTTCATGCTCAAGAACACGAGGGAAAAGGATATGGAGCTCTTTCTGCGCCTTTCGAAGACAGAGGCCCCCAAGTCAAAGGACGAGATACCGACGCTGGCGATAATACCGGCATTCGTGACAAGCGAATTGAAGACAGCATTCCAGATAGGCTTCCTCATCTATCTCCCGTTTCTCGTAATAGACATGGTCGTGGCGAGCGTGCTCATGTCGATGGGCATGATGATGCTCCCGCCGGTCATGGTATCGATGCCATTTAAGCTCATGCTCTTCGTGCTGGTCGACGGCTGGTATCTGCTCGTCGGCTCGCTCGTGCAGAGCTTCGGTTAGGAGAGTCCCATGACGCCGGAATTCGTAACAGGCATAGGCAAGGAGACGATCGAGGTGATCCTCATGGTCTCTGCACCGGTACTCATTGTGGGGATGGTCGTCGGCCTCGTAATAAGCGTCATCCAGGCCGTCACGCAGATACAGGAGATGACGCTCTCCTTTGTGCCCAAGATAATAGCCGTCTTTCTCGTGCTCCTGGCCCTCGCGCCGTGGATGATGGAAGTGATGATGAAGTACACGAGCAATATATTCACCAATATCCCCAACTACGTAAGGTAAATGGAGATAACACAGTACATACTGGCCAACTACTCGACCTTCCTTTTCGTGCTCGTGAGGACAGGGTCGATACTCCTCGCGGCCCCGATATTCGGGGCCGTGAACGTGCCATTGCAGGTGAAGCTCGGCCTTACCGTGGTCATTGCCCTTCTCCTCACGCCGTTGACGCCCCATGCCGCGATGCCGCTCGCCATGACAGGCGTAGTGACGAGCATCGCTGGCGAGATAATGATAGGCGTGACCATCGGCTTCGCAATAAGGTTCGTCCTCACCGGCATAGAGTTCGCCGGCCAGGTCGCGGGCTTCCAGATGGGCATAGGAATGGCGAGCGCCTACGACCCCATAAACAGCGCCCAGGTAACGGTGCTCGGGAAGTTCCTCAGCATCCTGACCCTCCTGATATTCCTTACGGTCAACGGTCACCTTATGGTCATCATGGCCCTGAAGAAGAGCTTCGATGTTATCCCCCCCTACGGGTTCACGCTCTCGGGCAGCCTCATGGAGGGCTTCATAGCGTTCTCGAGGGAGATATTCGTCCTCGCGTTCAAGTTTTCGGCCCCGGTCGTCGCGATACTCATCTTCGTCAACGTGGCCCTGGGCATAATGGCCAGGACGGTTCCCCAGATAAACATGTTCGTCATCGGCTTTGCCGTGACGATAATGGTCGGTTTTCTCATGATAGGGCTTTCAATGCCGTACTTCGAGACGGCTGTGGAGAGCGCGTTTGAGCGCATGTGGCATGGCGTATTCAACCTTATGAGGGTCATGTAAATGGCTGAGGACCAGGGCCAGGAACGCACAGAACAAGCTACATCGCGAAAGCGGGAACAGGCCCGCCAGGAGGGCAACTTCGCCACCTCCCGCGAGGTGAGCACGCTCTTCATGGTCGTTGCCGGGATCGTGGTCCTGTACTTCTCGTCCACGTGGATGTACTCGGGGCTCGCGGAGGTCATGACGAAGTATTTCCACGTCATGAAAGGGGACCTCACGGTTGTGGCCGTTGACGGCATATTCAGGGACCTTTCCTGGAGCTTTCTCATGATAATCGCGCCCGCCCTCGTGATACCGGCCTTCGGCGCGCTCTCGTACGTTCTGCAGAACGGACTGAACTTCACGGCAAAGCCCCTGAGCCCGGACTTCAACAAGATAAACCCGATATCAGGCATACAGAAGCTCTTCAGCGTCAACTCTCTGGCAGAGCTCGTCAAGTCGATACTCAAGATATCGGTCCTCACATACGTTGTCTACGGCTGCGTCAAGCAGGAATGGCAGAACATGCCGCTCCTCATAGAAATGGACGCGGCGGCCTCGACCGTTTACGTGGCAGAGGTCA
>CAZDUP010000235.1:0-4069 GCA_964508625.1 uncultured Thermodesulfobacteriota bacterium | reverse complement strand
CAGGTATTACCCTGACCTCTACAGGCTCGAGCCTCTCAACACCTTCTATCTTTATGGTGTCAGTGCCTGCGCCGGTTATCTTCGCGCCCATCTTGTTCAATGCATCGGCGAGGCATACGACCTCGGGCTCCAGGGCCGAGTTCTCAAGTATCGTCGTGCCCTTTGCGTGCACGGCCGCGAGCATGAGGTTCTCGGTGCCAGTGACAGTAACGGTGTCCATGTATATCTTCGCGCCCTTGAGCCTGTCTGCCGAGACAGTGACATAGCCGTGCTCGATTACGACCTCCGCGCCCATTGCCTTCAGGCCCTTCAAATGAAGGTCGATTGGCCTCGCGCCTATTGCGCAGCCGCCCGGCAAGGATACGCGCGCCTTTTTGAAGCGGGCAACAAGCGGCCCGAGCACGAGGACCGACGCCCTCATGGTCTTCACCAACTCGTACGGCGCCTCGGGAGAGGCGACGTCCCTTGTCCTTATCCGTACTGTCCTGTCCTCAGGCCCTTCCTCTATCTCCGAGCCGAGGTGCTTCAATAATACCTTGAAGGTATCTATGTCGCGGAGCTTCGGGACGTTGGTTATGGTGAGCCAGCCGTCTGTAAGGAGGGCCGCTGCCATGAGGGGCAGGACCGCGTTCTTTGCCCCGCCTACGGTCACTTCGCCTACGAGGCGGTTGCCGCCTTCGATTAGTATCTTGTCCATTACGCCGCGCCCTGCTCTTTCTTCAATGCTTCTGTCTGGTAATACCCTATTAGCGTGTCCGTTAGCTCGTCGAGGTCGCCTTCCATTACCTCTGTGAGCCTGTGGAGCGTGAGCCCTATCCTGTGGTCAGTGACCCTGTTCTGCGGGAAGTTGTATGTCCTTATCTTCTCGGACCTGTCGCCTGTGCCGACCTGGTTTCTCCTGTCAGCGGCTATCTGCTTCTGCTGCTCCTGTATCTTGGCGTCCAATATCCTGGCCTTCAGCACCCTGAATGCCTTTTCCCTGTTCTTATGCTGGCTCTTCTCCTCCTGGCAGGCAACTACAACGCCAGTGGGGATATGGGTCATGCGCACGGCTGTCTCGACCTTGTTGACGTTCTGGCCGCCGTGGCCGCCTGACCTGTAGGTGTCGACCCGTATGTCATCCATGCGCACGTCAACCTCTACGTCCTCTGCCTCCGGCATGACGGCAACTGTAACGGTAGAGGTATGCCTCCTGCCAGAGGCCTCTGTCTCAGGCACGCGCTGAACGCGGTGAACTCCACTCTCGTACTTGAAGCGCGAGTACGCGCCCTTGCCCGCTATTTCGGCAATTACTTCCTTCATGCCGTTGATGCCAGTGGGGCTGGTGTTCATGACATCCACCTTCCAGCCTCGGCTCTCGGCGTAGCGCGAGTACATGCGGAATAGCTCTGCCGCGAAGAGGGCTGACTCATCCCCGCCAGCGCCAGCCCGTATCTCAAGGATGATGCTCTTGTCGTCGTTCGGGTCTTTTGGCAGGAGCATTATCTTAAGCTCACGCTCAAGCTCCTCGCGCCTTTTGGTGAGGTTCGGCAGCTCTTCCTTGGCAAGCTCACGGAGCTCCTCGTCCTTGCCTTCGAGTATCTGCCTGTTGCCCTCTATTTCAGCGTCGGTTTTCTTCATCTCCCTGAAGACGCCCACAATATCGTGGAGAGAGGCGTGCTCCTGGGCGTACTTCTGGTATAGCTCCGCGTTGCCTGCCACATCAGGCAGGCCCATAAGGTCCGAGAGCTCTGCGTACCTCGATTCCAATGATTCAAGACGTTTTTCTATCATAGTAAAATAATATTTACGAAGCTAAAGGGCCTTGAACTTGGCCCTTATCTCTTTGGGCTTTCCGCAGGTCATCTCGCCCTCGCCGCATTTTCCCCGAACGCAGGACGGGCCGGACTCCCTGAATATGAAGGGAGCAGCGGGCTTCACGGCCTTGAGCATCTCTGTTGCCATCTCGCGTATCTCCCACTGCGCCCTCTCGCAGCAGCGGAGGTCAAAGAAATGCAGGAGCTCCCTCGCGTTCATGGTGACGATTATCTTTGTGCAGGACGCGTTGGGGAGGAGATACCTCGCGTCCTCTGCTGGTATGCCCTCTGCCACAAGCTCGTCATAGAGGCTGTAGAGCTCTTTTATCTTCTTCTCGAAGCGGCTGCGCTTGGCCTTGTCAGCCGATATGGTATGGGGGATGACGTACTCAGGGCTGGCCGCCTTGACATACCGCTGGCTCTGCTGGGAGTAGGAGGCGAGCCTGTGGCGGACGAGCTGGTGCGACGTGGCCCTCGAGATGCCCTCTATACCGAAGGTAAAGGAGGCGTGCTCAAGGACAGACAGATGCCCCAGCTTCAAGATCTTTCCAAGGAACTTTTCAAGGCCGCCGGACGGGGCCTTGCCGTCGAGCTCGCTGATGGTGGAGGCAGAGTAGCAGAGCCTGGCCGCCATGGCGACGGTCCTCTCCGGCTCCGGGGTGTGCCTGAGGAGGGCTACCTTCACCCGGCCCTCCGTCAGGACTTCTTGATGTTCTTGTACTTGTTCCTGAACTTCTCGATCTTGCCGGCCACGTCAAGGAGCTTGTGCTCGCCAGTGTAGAACGGATGGCAGTTGTAGCATATCTCGACGGATATGTCCTTCTTGGTCGAGCCGGTCTCGACTACGTTCCCGCACGCGCAGTGTATCTTGGTGGCGTGATAAACCGGGTGTATTCCCTCTTTCATGGTGCTTTCCTCCTGAATATCGTTACTTTTTTCAATGGTTTTCGGGGCCCGGCTGCTCCGGGGCAGACCCGTCCCCTCTGGTGTAATAGTCCATGATAGCAAGTATGTACATGGAGTTCAAGAATAAAAAAAGGTGCAGGCCTGCTCAAAAAGGACATCCGCTTTGCTGGTCTATCGTGATGCAGCGTTCGGGGAAGAGTACGACTCGTTACTCAAGGTGTTGTAAGCTATTCACCCTCCCTTTAATCCCCTCTTGTCAAGGGAGGGGAGAAATGCCTGAAAAGTAAAAAAGGCCCCGGCAGGTACCCTGCCGGGGCCCTTTGTCTTCGCCTTTCTATTTGCTCATCGAATCGAGGAAGCCCCTGTTGCTGGGGGTATGCTGTATCTTGTCGAGCAGGAACTCCATTGATTCTATGGGGTTCAGCGGCTGGAGCACCTTGCGGAGTATCCAGATCCTGTTGAGCTCTTCCTTGGTAAGGAGCAGGTCCTCTTTCCTCGTGCCGGACTTGTTGAGGTCGATGGCCGGGAATATCCTTCTCTCGGAGAGCTTCCTGTCGAGGACGATTTCCATGTTGCCGGTTCCCTTGAACTCCTCGAATATGACCTCGTCCATGCGGCTGCCCGTGTCGATGAGGGCCGTTGCCATGATGGTAAGGCTCCCGCCCTCTTCGATATTTCTGGCAGCTCCGAAGAACCTCTTGGGCTTATGGAGCGCATTAGAGTCAACGCCGCCTGAGAGCACCTTGCCGCTGGGCGGGACAACGGTGTTATAGGCCCTTGCGAGCCTCGTTATCGAGTCTAGCAGGATTACGACATCCTTCTGGTGCTCGACAAGCCTCTTGGCCTTCTCTATGACCATCTCCGCGACCTGCACGTGCCTCTGCGCGGGCTCGTCAAAGGTCGAGCTTATTACCTCGCCCTTTACCGACCGCTGCATGTCAGTCACCTCTTCAGGACGCTCGTCTATGAGGAGCACGAGGAGGACTATCTCGGGATGGTTCGTGGTTATGGAATTCGCGAGCTTCTGGAGTAGGATGGTCTTGCCGGCCCTCGGAGGAGAGACTATGAGACCCCTCTGCCCCTTGCCGATGGGCGTGAAGAGGTCCATTATCCTCATTGAGATATCGGTTGTCTGGTCTTTCTTTTCGCTCTTGAGCTCGAGGTTTATCTTCTCCTGCGGATAGAGCGGCGTGAGGTTGTCGAAGAGTATCTTGTCCCTTGCCACCTCAGGGTCTTCGTAGTTGACCTTCTCGACTTTCAGGAGCGCGAAGTACCTCTCGCCCTCCTTGGGGGGCCTTATCTGGCCTGAGACTATGTCGCCTGTGCGTAGGTTGAACCTTCTTATCTGCGAGGGGGAGACGTCTAGG
>CAZDUP010000234.1:0-4074 GCA_964508625.1 uncultured Thermodesulfobacteriota bacterium | reverse complement strand
GAGGCGCTCGTCTACTTTGCCGCTAAAGGGAACCAGAAGATGAAGGGTATCGCGCTCAAGGGGCTTGGCATTATGGACGCCTGACAGGCTGCAGAAGGACTGCAGGCGTCCGGATTTATTCTGCCATTGCGAGCGAAGCGCGGCCATATGATTTTAAAAAGATAAGATTGCCGTCGCTACGCATGACGGCTTACAAAACAAAAAAGGGGCAAGCCATTTGGCTTGCCCCTTTTTTGTTTTGACGAGAGAGGTCTTTACTCCGTTGCCTCATTCTCGAAGAAAGCGGCCAGGTCTGTTGCCGTAGTCGCCGGGTTCACGTTGGTTATTATCTCGCGGCTGCTGTCGGTCAGCAGGTCTGTCTCGATGGACTGGTCTAGCTCGAGTCCGTCCGCTCCGTAGATTATCTTTACGATCGGCCTTTCAGGCGCATCCCTGTTTATCTTCTTCACTACGCCTATCTCGTTGGTAGATAACCTTACCATAGTGCCGACCGGGTACATGCCCATCATGTTTACGAATGCCTTCATGATATCAGGGTTGAAGTGCCTGCCAGAGAAGCTGTCGAGTATCTTTACGGCCTCGACCGGGTCGTGCGGCTTCTGGTAGACCCTCAAGGTCGTGAGCGCGTCATAGGCGTCGCAGACGGTCACTATCTGGCTCAGGGGATGAAGGGTCGATGTCGTCTGCGGATACCCGCTGTGGTCGTACTTTACATGGTGCTCGAATATGACCCTGCCGACGGCTTCGTTCACGCCCTCCATGCGCCTTATGATGTTGGAGCCGAGCTGCGGATGTTCCTTTATCTTCTCCCATTCCTCTGAGCTCAGTCCGCCCGGTTTTCTTATTATCTGCTCGGAGACGCCGGTCTTGCCCACGTCGTGAAGGAGCGCGCCCACTCCGACGTCATGAACCTCATCCGCGGAGAGGCCCATGAAACGCGCCAGGGAAAGGGACATGATGGAGACGTTGACCGAGTGGTTGTAGAGGTAGTTGTCGTAGTTCTTTATCATCGTGAGGCCTATCATGGCGTTCGGGTCAGAGAGGACCGACTCGGTCATCTCGTTCACGATGTTGTTCACCGGCTCTGACCTGGGGATCTTCCCCATGCGTATCTCGCCCATCACGTCCTTCACGACCTCTACCGCGCCGTTGTATATCTCGAGGATGTTCTTCTTGCCGATAGGCACGGATTTGAGCGTGACGTGGGTGACGCCTTTCGCATGCATCTCTTTTTGCAGCCCGGCGCCCTGCAGGGTGGGTCCGGAGAGTATGTCGAAGAGCGACGAGAGCTCTTTGAGCGATACGCCCTTCTCGAAGATGATGGCGTCCACGTTCTTGTCAGCCATCTGCTGGAGGATGTCCACGTAGAGCTTCTCGGCATCCGGCACGAGGTCTTCCTCGTAGACGAGCGCCTCGTTGACGAGCGCAACCGCCAGGTTGTTTCTCATCTTGAGCTCGTCCAGCAGTAGCGCGTGGGTCTTGTTCACGGGCGCCGCTATGGACGGATGTCCCGGCGGGTAGAGCTTTTTGCTCTTAAGGGCCGCGTTTATGTTCTTTAATACGTTGTCCCTGTTGTCGCCGTTCATGTGGTCCTTTCCCTCCCGTCGAGGACCCGTTTGCAGGCCATCATGAGATCTCCGGTCGCGCCTGAGTAGACTGACTCGACGGCCTTCAATGCCTCGGGGGTGGCTATCATGCCGAGTGAATAGGCCGCAAGCGACCGTATCTCCTCGTTGGATCTCTTTCCGAACCAGACCTTTCTGGTGAGTATCTTCTCGAGGTGCGGGACGGCCTTCGGGTCGCCGATGACTCCGAGGGCCTTTACGGCTTCCTTGCTCACATCGTTGGCCTCTGAGAATGCTTCGCGTTTGACTGCGAGCTCGGCAAGGGGGTCGATGGCGGCCGTGTCCTTCAATATGCCAAGCGAGATTATGGCGTGGGCAACGATTGACTGGTCCGGCTCCTTGAGCACTCCGAGGAGAAAGGCCGTTACGCGCGGCGTCCTTATCTTGACCATGCTCTTCAATATCTCTTTTTTGACCCGCGGCTCCGGGTTGGAGTAGGCCTCTTCGAGCGCGGGCAGGGCCTCGGCCCCCCCTATTGCTCCGAGTAGCGCTGCCATCTGACGCACGACAAACCACTTCGGGTGAGCAAGCCTCGCCTCTGCCAACGGGCGGAGCGCGGCGCCGAATAGCACGAGCGCGTTGAAGAGGTGCCTTCTGGTTACGGCCTCGGATGCCTCGACTATCGCGTCGAGGAGCGCTGAGGCGCCCTCGTTTCCGGCGATGACGAGCACGCTGTTCACCGCGTCGCGGTGCTTCTCTTCCTTTGCGCCGGACATGGCCGCGAGCTGTTCCAATACCTCCCTGGTGAAAAGGAGCTTGAGCCTCTCGAGGGCCGTCTGTCTTATCTCCTCGATCCTGCCGGACTGGGGAAGCGTGTGCCTGTAGAAGACGAAGAGCGCCGGCATTACCTCATCTGTCTTTCCTTCTGAGAGGAGCTGCGCCGCCTTTTCTCCGGCCCTTATGGCAAGGTCGGTGTACTTTAGGCCGTCTATCTCCCTGTGGAGCTTCTCAAGGAGTCCCTGGAGGGTGTCGTCCTGGACCTCCTCCTTTGGCTTTTTCTCCTCTTCTTCTTTGCTCTTCTCTGACTCTCCGGGCGGCTGCTTGGCAGCCTCCTGGGTCATTATTTTTTCTTCTTTCCTCTTTTCATCGAGCTGGTCCTTCAACTTCTTTATGTCTTCGTAATGCTGCTCGTTCAGGAGTATGCCTGATACGTCGAGCGAGGCAAAGAAGGCCTCTACGCCGCCCTTTGCCTGGAGCTCTTCGGGCTCGGCGGCCACTGCGGCCGTGAATATCTTGATGTCATTGATGGTCAGGCGAGAGGTGAAGGTCAGCTCCTTTATGCGCCTGAAGAAGAGCTTCTTGGCCAGACCAGCTATCTCCTGGTTGCCGGGGGCGAGCGGGAGCTTCTCGAAATAAAAGCCGCGCTGGTCCACGCGCCACTTTATCTCGCCAGCGGTATCGATGCTTTTTCTTAGCTGGTTAAAGGATTTGTCGAAGATGGACTCGAGCTGCGGATGCCCCTGGGGATAGAAATTGTGCATCTTGACAGCCTTGACGAGTTCAATTAGTATGGTGGCGTAATTCGCTATTTCTATAGACATTTCCTGAGCTTCCGTGTTTTGGCCCTTATGATAGAGCAAAACTGCATTCTTTGTCAATGTGTAAACACCCAATGACAACATCGAAATCCAGTCTGGACTGTTGAAGGAAAATTTGATGGCAAAGACACGGACTATCTATTCATGCCAGGGCTGCGGCAATACCTCATACAAATGGCTCGGCAGGTGCCCTGACTGCGGCGGATGGAACACCTTTCTCGAAGAAAAGGCCCTTCCCGAAAAAAAACAGGCTGCCCGTATGGAATCTGGCGGCCCGCCGCAGCCCATCTCGGAGCTCAACATAACAGAAGAGGACCGTATACGGACCGGCATAGCAGAGCTTGACAGGGTGCTTGGCGGGGGCATGGTGCCGGGCTCGGCCATACTCATAGGCGGAGACCCTGGCATAGGCAAATCCACCCTTCTCCTTCAGGCAATGGGCGCGCTTGCCGCAAAGGGCATAAAGGTCCTCTATGTCACGGGCGAGGAGTCAGCAAGGCAGATAAGGCTCCGCGGCGAGCGCCTCGGAGCAATAAGCGAGCGCCTCCTCGTCTATCCGGAGACATCCCTTGAAAAGATACTCGATGCTGTAAAAGAGGCCAACCCCGGCGTCATCGTCATAGACTCGGTCCAGACCATATTCTCTGAGGCTTTGGAGTCCTCCCCGGGGAGCGTGAGCCAGGTAAGGGAGATATCGGCCCGGCTCACGGGGCTTGCCAAGACGATGGAGGTGCCGGTCTTCCTCGTGGGCCACGTTACAAAAGACGGCGCAATAGCCGGCCCAAAGGTTTTGGAGCACATGGTCGATACCGTCCTTTACTTCGAGGGAGAGCGCTCCCACGCATTCAGGATACTGAGGGCAGTGAAGAACAGGTTCGGCTCTGTAATGGAGATAGGCGTATTCGAGATGC
>CAZDUP010000233.1:0-4083 GCA_964508625.1 uncultured Thermodesulfobacteriota bacterium | reverse complement strand
GCCGAACATGCCGCTGTTTGATTCAGCGGGCAGATAGTCCACGCGGTACTCCTGGCCGTCCACATAGAACGCATAGGGGTGACCGGCATGGAACCGGGAGAGGGCGCGTATGCCGAACGGGCTCAGGAATTCGTTCTCGTCGAGCATCCGGGAGAGGATGCGCACCAGTTTTTCATGGTCAACGAGCGCCATGATCCCGCGGTCTCTGACGCCCAGATGCCCCGGGCCGGTGGGGTGGATGCCCTTGCGGAGCGCGGGCATCCGTTGTACGCGCTTCACTGCGTGCTCCGCGATCCTCGGCACGCTGTCGCGCTGGTATTTCTCCACGATGGTCGTGGCGCAAAGCGGCAGCAGTCCCACCATGGAGCGCACCTTCAGAGAAGTGGCCCTCCCGTCAGGCAGGCGGAGCACGTCGTAATAAAATCCGTCCTCATCGTCCCAGAGCCCGACCTGCCCGCCCATGCGGTTCATGGCCTCGGCGATGAGGAGGAAGTGGTCGATGAACTTTGTCGCCAACTCCTGATATGTCGGGTCATAGGTGGATATCTCGATTGCTATCTCGAGCATGTTCTGGCAATACATCGACATCCAGGCCGTGCCGTCCGCCTGCTCGAGGTAGCCGCCCGTGGGCAGGGTTGCGCTCCTGTCGAAGACGCCGATGTTGTCCAGGCCGAGGAAGCCGCCCTCGAAGACGTTCTTGCCGAAACGGTCCTTGCGGTTCACCCACCATGTGAAGTTGACCATGAGCTTGCCGAAGGTGCGTTTTAGAAAATCGATGTCGCCGTGTCCGTACCGGCGCTTTTCCGAGTCATAGACGAACATCGAAGCCCAGGCGTGCACAGGCGGGTTCACGTCGCTGAAGTTCCACTCATAGGCGGGTATCTGCCCGCTCGGATGCAGGTACATGTCGCGGAGCATGAGGTCGAGCTGCTCTTTTGCAAAGTCCAGATCCACCATTGACAGCGATATGGTATGGAAGGCAAGGTCCCACGCCGCGTACCACGGGTATTCCCATTTGTCTGGCATGGAGATGATGTCCTCGTTTACCGCGTGGAACCATTCCTTGTTGCGTATCGCGCGCGAGCGCGGGTCCCTGGGGTCTATGCCCCTGCCAGCAAGCCAGCCGATGACCTCGTAGCTGTAGTACTGCTTGGACCAGAGCATGCCTGAGAGCGCCTGCCTCATGACGTTCGCCTCGTCAACGCCCAATGCCTGCGGCGTGATGGCGCGGTAGAACTCGTCGGCTTCGGCCATGCGGCTGCGAAAGACCTCCTCGAAGCGGCCGCCGAAGTCCTCCCCGGGTGACGACGGGGCGCTTGAGCTCAGGCGCAGGCGCACGACCTCGGTTGCGCCGGGCGCGACCACGAGGCGGTAATGAGGAGAGGCCTTTGTGCCTGTCTTGCCGGGGTTCACGGCGTCCGCCTGTCCGTTCACGACGCAGTCGTTGATGCCGTCCTTTACATAGGATGACTCATTCGGGCTGCCGAATATCCGCCGGTTGTTGGTCTCGTTCTCCGTGAAAAGTATCTCAGTATCGCGATCGCAGGAAAGGAACCGGACCCCGAGCTCGTCATGGGCGGCTTCGATGGCGTTGCCGCTTATCTGTATGAGGGAGGGTCTGGCCGTGCGCTCTGACCATGAGGCCCACGTGTTGCGGAACCAGAGCGTCGGCAGGAGATGCACCTCCGCCGCAGCTGGCCCCCTGTTGGCAAGGCTTATCTTTATGAGGGTCTCTTCCGGCGACTCCTTCGCGTACTCGACGTAGACATCGAAGTAACGGTCGTCGTCGAAGATGCCGGTGTCAAGGAGCTCGTATTCGAAGTCATTGCGGCCGCGCCTGCGGTTGCCCTCGACAAGCTCCTCGTAGGGGTATGCCCGCTGCGGGTACTTGTAGAGGTACTTCATGTAGGAATGCGTTGGCGTGCTGTCGAGGTAAAAATAGTACTCCTTCACGTCCTCGCCGTGGTTGCCCTCGCTGTTCGTAAGGCCGAAGATCCTCTCCTTGAGTATCGGGTCCTTGCCGTTCCAGAGCGCAACTGAAAAGCACAGGCGCTGTTTATCGTCGGAGATCCCGGCTATCCCGTCCTCGCCCCATCTGTAGGCGCGCGAGCGCGCCTGCTCGTGAGTAAAATAATTCCATGCGTCCCCGCCGTCGCTGTAATCTTCGCGTACAGTACCCCACTGGCGCTCGCTCAAATAAGGACCCCATTTTTTCCATCCGGCGGCCTTGTTTTCGAGCCGCGCCATTTCCGCATTGTTTTGCCGGTCTGACATGACGATCCTCCGCTTGGTTGATGGCAGTTCCTGATAAAGCGCGACGCTTCTCTGAATCGCGAATTTCTGCCGTTAAATTAACCCTAACACACGCGATAGCCTTGTCAATCCGGGCTGGCGGGGGCGGACAAGGCGTTTTCCATAGCCCAAAAGTCAGGAGCCAGTTTCCGCCATCCCGCATTCTCCGGTTTTTTTATCTGTTATAATTTCTACATAGAGGGCTTCAGGCAAGCGCACAGTCCCCGCAATCCGCGACACTCCAAGCTCATCAATTCCAGCCTTCTCCTGCACTCCACGAGTTCGCCTCTGATTGGATGCGGTGCTTAATCCCTAAACCAGCGCACGGCTAAAATGAGAACTGATAACAGAACGGCCCCTGCCCCATACGGGATTATGCCCAAGCCTGTTGGCCCGGCATGCAACATGGCATGCTCGTACTGCTATTATCTTGAAAAAGGCGGCGGACTCTATGGCGGAGAGCGGGACTTCAGGATGACTGAAGAGCTCCTTGAGCTCTTTACAAGTGAATACATACAGAGCCAGCCCGCTGGCCACGTGGTCTTCAACTGGCACGGCGGAGAGCCCATGCTGCGGGGCAGGGATTTTTTCAGGAAGGCAGTTTCGTTTCAGAAAAAATACGGCCGCGGCTCCCGCGTGGAGAATACGATTCAGACAAACGGCCTCCTAATCGACGGGGAATGGTGCGCCTTTTTCAGGGAGCACGGCTTCCTCGTAGGGGTCTCGATAGACGGCCCGAGGCATGTGCACGACAGGTACCGGAAGACAACGGGCGGGCAGGAGACGTTCGAAGCCGCGCTCCGCGCCCTGGATCTGCTGCAGGCGCACGGGGTCGCGTGCAATACCTTGTCGGTCGTGAACGGCTACAGCTCGCAATACCCTTCAGAGGTATACATGTTCCTGAAGCAGTCGGGCAGCCGCTACATGCAATTCATCCCGGCTGTCCAATGTATCTCGCCCGGCAAGCGGCCAGACGGACTCTCCGTTCTGAACGTGAAAGAGAGCGGGCCTGAAAGCCTGGCACCGTACTCGGTCGGAGCATACGAGTACGGGAGCTTCCTCGCCAAAATATTCGACATCTGGGTGGCCAACGACGTGGGCCAATACTTCATCCAGTTCTTCGAATCCGTGCTTTGCGCGTGGTGCGGCCTGCCCCCGGGGGTATGCGTGCTTCTGGAAACTTGTGGCAACGCAGGCGTCATCGAGTTCAACGGCGACATATACCCGTGCGACCATTATGTCTTCCCGGAGTACAGGCTCGGCAACATACGCGAGCAGGGCCTTGTCCCGGCCTTTTTCTCAGAGAGACAGAAGCAATTCGGCCTGGACAAGTCCGGCAGCCTGACCTCCTACTGCAAAAGATGCGAATACCTGGGGCTCTGCCACGGCGAGTGCCCGAAGAACAGGTTCTCGCATTCTCCGGACGGAGAGCCGGGACACAATTACCTTTGCGAGGGGCTAAAGTATTTTTTCAGGCACACGGAGCCTTACATGAAGTTCATGAAAGAGGAGATAAGGAACGGGCGCGAACCTTCGAATGTGATGGCATGGGCAAAAGCGAGGGCCGCGGGAGGGAGCGCTGTCGCTTCCAGATGAACACACGAGGCCCACTCAAAGGAGCAGCCGCATGGGCGAGGTTGAAAAAGGTTTCGATGAGGCGCGGGAAGCCGGGGAGGGCCTTGGCCGGCACGCACGCTTGAGTTTCGTCTCGGTGCTTGTCCTTTCGGGCGCGGCCCTTGCGGTCTCATGGAGCGGCTATCAGTCGGAGAAGTGGAGCGGCATGAGCAGGGA
>CAZDUP010000232.1:0-4112 GCA_964508625.1 uncultured Thermodesulfobacteriota bacterium | reverse complement strand
GTCTATGTCCATGTAGGCTGAGACGCCGATATACTGCTTCACGAGCTTCACGACTGGCGCCTCGAAGACGGGCCTCGCGCCTTCCATGACCTCTACCGTAAGCATGTCGCCTGGCCTGACCCCGAGGTGCTTCCCAAGATAGTCCGTGAGGACTATCCCATGCGCGGGCACGTCGAACTGCTTGAGGTCAGTGTCCAGAAGCTTCTGGAGCTTCATATCAGGGGCGACGCCGCGCACGGCGGTCCTGTAGCTACTGTTGGCGAACCTCAGAGTAGCGGCCACAGCCCTGAACGGCTCTGCCCGTTCGATTCCCTCCACCCCTTCAAGGTCGTAAAGGGCGCTCCACGAGGCAGGCTTTGTGAAGGTGACTGTCATGTCCTCCTGTTGCGAGCGCTTGAACTGAATCTCGAGCATGTAGTCCATTGCGTCTGCCCAGAAGACGCCGGATACGAGTATGGAGCAGGAGAGCGCGATGCCTGTTATGGAGAGGGCGGATTTGACCGGGTTCCTCTCGAGGTTCCTCAATATCATCTTAACCGGCTGGGACAGGGCCTTGCCATATCCCAGCGCTTCAAGGAGCGTTCTCCTGTATTTGGCAGGCGGCTCCGGACGCAGGGCCTCTGCCGGCGGCAGGAGAGCGGCCTTCCTTACGGCAAAAAGCGTTCCGAAGAGCGCGGCCGCGCCTGTTATGGCCGCCGCTGCAAGCGCCACTGGCAGCCTCAGGTTGTACATGAGGTACGGGAACCTGTAGAAGGTCATGTAAAGCCCGGCTAGCTTCGAGCCGAGCCACGCCCCGAGGAGAAGCCCCACGGTTATGCCGGCAAGAGTTACTAGCATTATCATCAGGAGATAATGCGCGCCTATGATGCGGTTGCCGTATCCGAAGGCCTTGAGCGCGGCTATCTGGTCGCGCTGCATGGACACGGTCCTGCTTATCACGACATTCAGGAGGAACGCGGCCACTGCCATGAATATGGTGGGGAATATCCTGGCGCTCCTCTCGAGCTGATTGAACTCTTCGGTCAGGTACCTGTGGGATATCTGGTCCTTTCTCGCGTATGCGCCGAGCCCTCCGTAGCGGCTCAATACGGTGTCTATCCGGGTTATCACATCTTCGGCTTTTACCCCATCGCCCAGCGAGATGACCGCGTCGTTGAACGCGCCGTCCATGTCGTATGCCTTGCCGAGGGCCTCCCTGCCCATCCATAATATTGAATATCTCTTGTAGTCCGGGCTCAGCGCTCCGGGCTTGACCTGCATGACGTACTCTGGGGAGAGGGCGACGCCAACGATGCGAAGCTCTCTCTTCCTGCCGTTTATGATGGCCCCGACCGTTTCGCCGGGCTCTATATCCTGCGCCTCGGCAAAGGCCTCGCTCAACACCGCCTCATAATCCCTGGCCGGGTCCGGGAGCCGCCCCTTTCTCAGGTGGAGCCTGTTGAGGTGAGGCATCCTGCCGCTCTCCGGCAGCGAGACGAGCCTTGCGGCAACAGGCTCGTCAAAGCCCGCGACCTCGAGCTTCACATCTGCGATGACCCTGGTCTCTACGCGCTCTACTCCGGGTATCTCCTCTATCCTGGCCCTGACGTTCTCCGGAGCGCGCTTTAGTGAGACGAAGACCTCCGAGAAGCCGTACTCCCGGTAGAATGAATCCCTCATGAGCTTCAACGAGTCCATGGTGCTCATCAGGAGCACGTAGGTGGCCACCCCGCTCGCTATGACAAGGGCTATTGCCACTGCCTGCCCCCTCATCCTCCAGAGATCTCGGAAGAGCTTTCTTGTGAGCGCGGTCATCTTACCAGTGCAGCTCCTTCGGGGGCTTCTTCACCGCGTTGGACGAGACTTCGGAGATGTGGCCGTTTGAGAGGTGTATTACGCGGTCGGCCATTGCAGCTATGTCGGAGTTGTGCGTGATAATGGCGGTGGTGGTGCCGAGCTCCCTGTTTATCTTCTCTATGGCCTCGAGCACAACGACGCCTGTCTCGGAATCGAGCGCGCCAGTCGGCTCGTCGCACAGGAGCACGTCCGGGTTCTTGGAGATGGCGCGGGCGATGGCGACCCTCTGCTGCTCTCCGCCGGAGAGCTGCGACGGGAAATGGTCGAGCCTCTCGCCCAGGCCAACGATTGCAAGCGCATCTTCCGGCCTCATGGGCTTCTTTGCTATTTCGGTCACTACAGCGACGTTCTCTCTCGCCGTGAGGCTCGGTATTAGGTTGTAGAACTGGAAGACGAAGCCGACGTTGTGGCGGCGGTAATCCGTAAGCTCCATTTCCTTTGCTGTCGTGAGATCGCGCCCCTTGTACGTGACCAGTCCTTCGGTGGCGATATCGAGGCCGCCCATTATGTTAAGAAGAGTGGACTTGCCGCTGCCCGAAGGGCCCAGAAGCACGACGAGCTCGCCAGGCCAGAGGTCCAGGTCAACTCCCCTCAAGGCATGCACCTTGACCTCGCCCATCCGGTATACCTTGGTAAGGCCCTTTATGCTGAATACAGGCTCTCTTTTCATGGAATGATTATTATATTATAAATGGGCGGCGGGCGTAAAATTCTAATTTGCCCCCTCGGGCGCGGGGTGGGCGGGATTATGATCAGGCCTGGGCCGAGTAGAAGACGTCTATGCTAGTCTTGAGAGCCGTTGAGAAGGCCTTGTCACCTTTTCGCAATAATGCGAGCATCCTTTCCATGTAGATTGCGTCCGCGGGCTCAAGGTCAATGTGGCCTATTCCCTGCCCGCCTCTCCTGGGCTCGCCCTCTCCTGTCAGGAGCCAGTCCAGGGATACGCCGAACCTCTCCGAGAACTTCACCGCGAGCGCAGCCGGGAAGATGCCCCGCTTCCTGTAATTAGAAATGGCCTGCGGCGTTACGCCCAAAGCCCTTGCCAGACAGGAGCAGTTATTCAATCCGCCTGCCGTTAACATCCTGCTGAATATCCTGGGGTCTGCCTTCATCCTGCTCCCTTTCCTGTCTTTTATAACAGTTGACCTTTGAGTCGAGTTGTTATAATCTGCTTATTACGCAATATACGACTTTGCGTAAATATTGTCAAGATAATATTTAAATGGACCTTAAAAAAACAACATTAGGTGAAAGAATAAGACATGTAAGAGAGGAGCTACTTAGGCTCAATCAGGCTGATTTTGCTAACAAAATCGGATTTTCGAGGCTTGCCACCATAAGCGATTACGAGACGAACAAGAGAAGCCCGGATATTGCTGCCCTGCGTAAAATTGCCATGCTTGGTGGCATTACCCTTGACTGGCTGCTGACAGGGCAGGGTGCGGCGTCGCTCACTGAGGCCCCTGCACCGCTTGCGCTCTCTGAAGAGCGCCCTTTATACAGGAGAGACTTTGTCGAGGTGAAGATATACGACCCGGCCCTGGCAGGGCCTCCGACTCTCTTTCCAGCATCAGAGCCCATAGACGCGATCATGGTGCCTCAAAGGGATTACGCGGCCGGTAAGGTCGCGCTGAAGGTAGCCGGTGAGAGCATGAGGCCAGGCATATTGGACGGGGCAGTGGCAGGGATAGATACCGGCTTCAGGCAGGTAGTGAGCGGCAGTATCTACGCGGTCTGGCTCAACTTCGAAGGAGTGACGCTAAAAAGGGTATTCGCTCACCCTGACAGGATAGTGTTGAAGCCCGATAACCCTTCGTTCCCGGAGGTTGAGTTATTCACCAATGGCCCGAAAGAAGATTTTCTCATAGGCAGGCTGGCCTGGCTCTACCAGAGGTACTGAATAAAACATTACTCGAAAACAAGAGACCCCGCAACATGGCTGCTGCGGGGTCTCTTTTAATCTGGAGGCGGCGAGCGGATTCGAACCGCTGGATGGCAGTTTTGCAGACTGCTCCCTTGCCACTTGGGTACGCCGCCTTAATGGTTCATATTAAACAACGGGCTTTACCCTGTCAACACAAAAAGAGCCTCCTCTGCGCTCATTCTATGCGCGAAGGCGAGTCGATGAGTATCTCAGGCGAGCCCCTGTACAATGTCACTGTCCCTGTAACCGCGACCTCTTTGCCCGCGAGGTCGAGGAGGCTCTCACCCCTTTTGTTGTAATCCAGTATGACCCTAGGGAGCACCACTGCCTTGAAGCCGTCCATCGTGCCGAA
>CAZDUP010000231.1:0-4112 GCA_964508625.1 uncultured Thermodesulfobacteriota bacterium | reverse complement strand
GCCGAGTTGAAGGAGCTGGTCTCTCATTTCAGGACAGCAAATGGATCAACTGACCCTTCGAGGGTCGTTCAATACGACTTCCGCAAGATGGAAAGACGCCCGCCTGGCAGCAAGCCCGCCCATACTGCAAAGCTCTGAACTGCCTGCCCGGGAATCATCCCGGAGGCTAACCCCGCCGCCCCCCGTCCTCCGGGGGGCGTTTCTGCATTTCCGGGCGAAAATGTTTTCCGCTGATCTCCAGGAAAGGTCTGATTAATACAGTCCTGTTATTCTGAGGGAGCGAAAGCGACCGAAGAATCTCAGTAACCAGATGATTTTTCAAAAGACGCCGCGTGCGCGAGTATATCACTTCCTCCCCCTTGACAGGCGGAGGCTGGGAAGGGGTGAAGATTATCTAAAAATTCTCCCCTCCCTTGACGGGAGGGGAATAAGGGGAGGGTGAAAATCCTGCGGCTTGCCGCCAGGGTGTATAAGGAATACTGGCATAATGACTTGCCTGTGAGAAAAAGATGTGCTATAAAGTTGAGTCTTGGTTGCTTCAGGTTCGCTAAACTGTTGATTATTCAGAAATCGGGGCGTGGCTCAGTCTGGTAGAGCACCGCGTTCGGGACGCGGGGGCCGGAGGTTCGAATCCTCTCGCCCCGACCAAATAATATCCGTAACCCCAATTAGGGGTTACGGATATATTTTTTTGTGGCAGGATTCGAAAGACGCCGAGCGGCGGGAAGCCCGCAACGTCTGAACGCCGAGTAGGCGAGGAAAAGAACGCATGGATGCGTTCGGCAGTGAAGGCGTGTGGCCAGAACGACGAGGCAGGATGCCGAGAAGTGGAGGCCGAGCGATTAGCGAGGAAGAGGCCCCGGGGACTGGGCCGGAAGCGAGGCGGCGCGGCTGGAATGAGGAGCCAGGGAAGGCGACGAATGGAAGCCGACAATTTTGCAGGACAGCAAAATTGAATTTTTGTGCGCAGCGCAGAAAGCCCGAAGGGTCGAGTCCAGGGATGGACGAGATAATCCTCTCGCCCCGACCATATAAGAGGGACCAGCCATTCGGCTGGTCCCTTTTTAATTCCTTCACCGCCTGAGTCTGCATTTCAATAGCCAGCCCTGTTTGACAAATCCCCTCAAACCCGCTATGTAATAGGTGCCTTCAGAAAAAGGGCCGGAGTGTAAGGGCCTCTTCATCCAGCGCACACCATCGATACCTCTTTTCATCAGCTGACATTTTCACAAGACAGGCTCTCCTGAACTGGCTTTGATGCGGCCTTGCGCCGGGGCGCGCCTTTGCGTCCGGGCATTGGCTGTAAACAGGGGGAGGGACGATGAATCTTTTTGTCAGGCTGTCAGCGGCGGCAATCATCTTTTTGGCTCTATGCCAGGTGGCTTTCGCCGCAAAGGAGCGGGTGCGTTTCAACCCGGCGCAGGAGGGCGCAGACTACGTTCGTGACCGCGCCACATGCGCCCAGTGCCATCCGCTCTATGTCGAGAGTTACGGCGCGACCCGCCACGCCAAGGTCTTCATGCAGGGGGGCTACAACGACTGCGAGGGCTGCCACGGCCCTGCGGGACGGCACGTGATGGAGCCGGTAAAGGGCTCCATCTTCTCTTTCAAGGACAGCTCCGTCCGCGCAGAGAGGAAAAACGAGGTCTGCCTGCAATGCCACGAGAAGGGCATAAGGATGCACTGGCGCGGCAGCGCGCACGACATGGCAAACGTTAATTGCAGCAAATGCCATTACGTCATGGAGAGGAGGACGCCGAAGAACCTCTTCATAAGCGAGGACCCGAAAAAGGTCTGCTTCCAGTGCCATAAGGAAAGAAGGGCGCAGCTCCAGAGGTCATCGCACATGCCTCTGCGAGAGGGGCTCATGGACTGCGCGAGCTGCCATAACCCGCACGGCGGGCCAGGGCCGAGCCTTTTGAAGACCGCTTCCGTGAACGAGACCTGCTACCAGTGCCACCCTGAAAAGAGGGGGCCGCTCCTCTGGGAGCACCCGCCCGTAAGGGAGAACTGCGCCAACTGCCACGACCCGCACGGGTCGAATTATGACGCTCTCCTGAAGTTGAAGCCCCCGTACCTCTGCCAGTCCTGCCACGTTGTCCAGGCGCACCCTAGCACCATCTACGACGGCAGCAAGATAGTCGGCGGGGGCGGCACAGTTGCGCAGCAGCAGCTCGGCAAGGCGTGCCTCAACTGCCACACCCAGGTGCACGGCTCCAACCACCCGTCAGGGCCGAGGTTCCAGAGATGAGCGCTCTTCGCGGCCTCAAACCATTAGGAGGAGATATGTCCAGAAGGATTGCAAGCACACTCATCCTCGCTGCCCTTGCGCTGGCATCAAATGCCCTGGCCGAAGACGGGATGCACGGCAGCGTTACGGCCGGAGGCGCCCTCGTGGGCACGTCCACCGATTCGTACAAGTTCGGCGAATACACGGGCATTACGAGCGACTCGTTTTACGCGCTCCTCGGCGCGGATATCAATTACGACAGCGGCCAATATTACTTCGACATCCTCGCGTCAAGGCTCGGCCTCAGAAACAGGCGGGCCTTTTTCGAGACAGGGAAGTACGGCGGGTACAGGCTCTTCCTCGAATACGCGGAGACGCCCAAGCTCATCGCGAACAGCGCGGTGACCATATTCGATGGCGCCGGCACATCAAGGCTCACGATACCGTCGGGCTTCACCAAGGGCTCGCAGACGACCAACTTCACGAACCTGAGCACCTACAGGCACGGCGTGAACCTCGAGACGCAGAGAAAAGCAGGCAGGGTCGGCCTGTCAAATACATACGGCCCAACGGACGTTGCGGTTTCCTATGAGCGCGAGCACAAGGACGGCCGGAAATACATCGGCGGCACGCTCGGCACCTCGGGCGGCAACACCAGGTCAGTAGGCCTCGTCGAGCCTGTCGAGTATATAAACGACACCATAAGGTTCACCGCAGCCCACGCGGCCGAAAGAGCGCAGGTGCAGTTCGATTACTACCTCTCGGCATTCGACAACAACAACGAGGCGGTCGTCTGGGACAACCCGTTCACTGTAACCAACTACCCCACCACTGCGAGGACATCTCTCCCGCCGGACAGCATACACCACAGGATAGGTTTATCCGGCGGCGTGGACCTGCCGCTCTACTCAAGGCTCTCCGCCGTATTCGAGTACGGCATAATGAAGCAGAATGAGGACCTATTGCCGTATTCCATCAATCCCTCCAGCACAATAACCGTGCCTGTGCCACGGCAGTCTGCTGAGGCGAGGATTGACACAACGCACATAGGCCTCAACCTCTCATCTCGGCCAATTGCCGGGCTCGGTCTCAAGGCCGGGTACCGGTTCTATCAGACGGACAATAATCTAGAGAGGGCGCTCTTCAGATACGTGAAGAACGACATGGGGCAGGCGCAGGAGGCACAGACTTCCGCGAGCGCGCTCTATACGCTGCCCTATGCGTACACGCAGAACCAGTTCAAGCTCGACGCCTCGTATTATCTCTTCGCTGGCACGACCCTGAGGGCAGGTGTCGCGCAGGACTCGATAGACAGGGACTACAGGGAATTCCAGACCACAAAGGAGACGAGCTATAAGGCGGGCGTCAACTCGACCCTTATACCAAAGGCCTCTGTCGGTATCGACTACCTGAATGCCAAGAGGGAAGGCGAGGACGAGTATTCCGAAGCCAATATATACGACGCATACCACACGCAGGAGTACATAGACACGGTCTACGCGCCCATACGCTTCGACAACCACCCGCTCGTGCGCAAATTCGACATAGCGGACAGGGAAAGGGAACGCTACAACGCCAACGTGAGCGTCTTCCCGAGTGACACGACCACGCTGTCAGCCTATTTCAGCCACAACAGCGACGAGTACGACCGCTCGGTCCTCGGCCTTCAGAAATCCAGGGCCAGGAGCATGACGCTCGACGGCTCGATAGCGCCCGCCCAATTCGCTACCCTCTACGCCTTTTACACAAAAGAGGAGATGCGCTCAGAGCAGGCGAGCAGGTCTTTTGGCACAGGCACCACCGCCGGGTCAAACAAGGACGTACAGTCCGTACTCGAGACCAGGTTCTGGTCTGCCGTGCATGTCGATGACGTGGACTCCAT
>CAZDUP010000230.1:0-4115 GCA_964508625.1 uncultured Thermodesulfobacteriota bacterium | reverse complement strand
GGGCATCTCGAGAGAGGGCGACATACTCGACCTCGGCTCTGCGGTGGACATAGTAGAGAAGAGCGGGGCATGGTTCTCCTACGGCGGCGAGAGGCTCGGACAGGGCCGTGAGGCGGCGAGGGCCTTTCTGCGCGAGCACCCTGAGACAGCCGCCGAGATAGAGAAGAAGATACTCCAGCACTACGGCATAAAGGCCCAGGAGGCATAATGGCTGAGATAGACTTAAGCTCGATACTTAACATCGCCGTAAAGGGCAAGGCCTCTGACGTGCACCTGAAGGCAGGCGTTCCGCCGATACTGCGCGTGCACGGCTCGCTCGTGCCCATTAAGAACCACGAGAGGCTCGCGCCGGACGAGATAGCCAGGGCGGCGCTCCGCATCATGAACGACGCGCAGAAGGAAAGCTTCAAGAACAACCACCAGATAGACCTCGCCTACAGCGTGCCGGGACTTGGAAGGTTCAGGGTCAACATCTTCCAGCAGAGGGGCGCGGTCGGCATAGTATTGAGGGTCATCCCCATAAAGATACAGACCTTCGAGGAGCTGAACCTGCCGAAGGTCCTCGAGACCGTTGCCAATGAGATGAGGGGCCTGGTGCTGGTCACCGGAGTGACGGGAAGCGGAAAATCGACCACGCTCGCGGCCGTGCTCGACTACATCAACAACCACAAGTCCTGCCACGTCATATCAGCCGAAGACCCTATCGAGTTCCTGCACAGGGACAAGAGGTGCATCATAAACCAGAGGGAGATAGGCGTGGACGCAATGGGCTTTTCAGAGGCCCTTCGCGGCGCGCTCAGGCAGGACCCGGACATCATCATGGTCGGCGAGATGAGGGACCTTGAGACGATCGAGATAGCCCTGACCGCGGCCGAGACAGGCCACCTGGTCCTCTCGACCCTCCACACGATCGACGCCCTGGAGACCGTGAACAGGATAGTCTCCGTCTTCCCTCCCTACCAGCAGAAGCAGATAAGGATACAGCTCGCGGGCGTCATAAAGGCGATAATCTCTCAGAGGCTCATGCCCACGAAGGACGGCCACGGCAGGGTCCCGGCAGTCGAGGTCATGGTCACGACCGCGCGCATCAGGGAGTGCATCGAGGACAAGGAAAAGACAAAGGACATCGCTGACGCCATTTCCAAGGGCCACACCACATACGGCATGCAGACCTTCGACCAGTCGATAATGTCGCTCCTCAACAAGGGGCTCATCACTTATGAGGAGGCCTTGAGGCAGGCCAGCAACCCGGCTGATTTTGAGCTCAAGTTCAAGGGCGTGTCGGGCACGAGCGAGATGGGCTGGAAGGACTTTGAAAAAGGCGAAAAGGAAGGCGGCTCCTCGGCCCCTCCGGCTGACATAGAAAGGTTCTGATTTCAGGCTGCCTCTTAAATAACAATCTTCAGGGGTAGCCTGGTCTCCCCTCTCCTCTATGCCCTATGACTGATAAAGAACAAAGCAAGGGCGCGGGGAAGAGCGCTAACGCTGCGGCGCTCCGCCTGCTCTCCCTGAGGCAAAGGAGCGTCTTTGAGATAACGTCGAAGCTCAGGGAAAAGGGTTTCGGGCCTGAAGAGATAGAAAAGACCGCCGCCTATCTCACTGACCTTGGCCTTCTCGATGACGAGAAGTTCGCGAGGGCCCTGGCCGAATCCCGCGCAAGGTCCAAGGCATGGGGCCCTGCCCGCATTGGCCGCGACCTCGCGTTGAGGGGCGTTGAAGAGTCCATCATCAGGAAAGTCCTGAGCGAGGCTCCCCCTGAGGAAGAGGCTGCCCTCGAGGCCCTTAAGCGCTGGAGCAAGAGGAACAAGGCAGCGGAGGGCCCCAAGGCAAGGGAACGGGCATTCAGGCATCTCAGGGCGCGGGGGTTTTCGTCTGCTGCCATCATGAAGGCCCTGGGCGTCAAGGCTGAAATCGACAGCGAATAGTTTTTTTGTTTCCGCAAAACAAATTCAGCATTACGGAATAGAATATGACATCATCCGACATAAGAAAACGTTTCCTCGATTATTTCGCCAAAAACGGCCATACGGTCGTGCCGTCATCCGGCCTTGTCCCAAAGGGCGACCCAACTCTACTTTTCACAAACGCGGGCATGGTGCAGTTCAAGGGTGTCTTCCTGGAAGAAGAGACAAGGGAGTACAAGAGGGCGGCGTCCTGCCAGAGGTGCATGAGGGCCGGAGGCAAGCACAATGACCTCGAGAACGTCGGCAGGACTGCACGGCACCACACCTTCTTCGAGATGCTCGGCAACTTTTCATTCGGGGATTACTTCAAGGAAGGCGCGATAAGGTACGCCTGGGAGTTCCTCACAAAAGAGGTGGGCCTCCCGAAAGACAGGCTCTGGGTCACGGTATTCGAGACAGACGACGAGGCCGCAGGCATCTGGAAAAAAGTCGCCGCGCTGCCTGACGAGAGGATAGCGCGCCTCGGCGAAAAGGACAACTTCTGGTCAATGGGCGACACCGGCCCGTGCGGCCCGTGCTCCGAGATACTCATAGACCAGGGCGCCCACGTAGGCTGCGGTAGGCCGGAATGCGCTGTCGGCTGCGACTGCGACAGGTATCTCGAGCTCTGGAACCTCGTCTTCATGCAGTACGACAGGAGCGCCGAAGGCAGGCTCACTCCCCTGCCCAAGCCGTGCATAGATACGGGCATGGGCCTCGAGCGCCTCTCCGCCGTATTGCAGGGCAAGCTCAACAACTACGACAGCGACCTCTTCACTCCGATTATAAACAGGATAGTCGAGCTCTCGGGAGTAAAGTACAACGCCAGCCCGGAGACAGACGTTTCTATAAGGGCCGTAGCTGACCACGCACGCGCCATAACATTCCTCATGGCCGACGGAGTACTGCCGAGCAACGAAGGCAGGGGCTATGTGCTCCGCAGGATACTGCGCAGGGCAGCGCGCCACGGCAGGTATCTTGGCCTCAAGGAGCCCTTCCTCTTCAAGGTGAACGGAGCTGTAATAGAGTCCATGGGCTTGATCTATCCCGAAATTGTGAAGGCAAAGGACCTCATCTTCAGGGCCACAAAGGGCGAAGAAGAGAGGTTCTTCGAAACGCTCGAGCGGGGCCTCGACCTCCTCGACGCGCAGATAAAGGCCATGAAGGAGATGAACGAGACAAAGGTGCCCGGGGACGTGGCTTTCAAGCTCTACGACACCTTCGGTTTTCCGGTCGACCTCACGGCAGACATCGTGCGCAGGGAAGGCTTCTCTGTCGATGAGACCGGCTTCAACCGCCTCATGGACGAGCAGAAGAAGATGGCCCGCGCATCGTGGAAAGGGCTCGAAGGCAGGGAAGCAACGCAGGAGTTCTACAAGGCCCTCTCAGCATCAGGCCTTAAGACAGAGTTCGTGGGCTATCACATGGACGCCGTTGCCTCGCGCGTAGTCTGTCTCATAAAGGGCGGCAAGACCGTTGACGCGGCCTTCATAGGAGAGGATGTAGAGGTCATAACGAGCGAAACGCCTTTCTACGCCGAGTCCGGCGGACAGGTCGGCGACAAGGGCGTCATCGTTGGCAAGGGTTTCACTCTGAAGGTAAACGACACGAGAAGGCCGGCGGCTGACCTCATCGTCCATTACTGCACGGTCACCGAGGGCACCATAAACGTGGACGATGCGGCCGAGCTCGTAATAGATATAGACGGCCGCAACGCCACCCGCAGGAACCACACGGCCACGCATATACTCCATGCCATCCTTAGAAAGACCGTGGGCGAGCACGTAAGGCAGGCAGGCTCTCTCGTTGCGCCTGACTACTTCAGGTTCGACTTCAGCCACTTCGAGCAGCTCGGGGCTGAAACGCTCAGGAAGATAGAGCAGGAGGCCAACAGGGCGATACTCGCTAACAAGGACGTAAGGACGGACGTGCTCTCGTACAGCGAGGCCGTTGAACGGGGCGCGCTGGCCTTCTTCGGCGAAAAATATGGCGAGGTCGTGCGCATGGTGCTGGTCGATGGGGTGAGCGCAGAGCTCTGCGGCGGCACCCACGTGAGGCGCACTGGAGACATCGGCCTCGTCAAGATAACCGGCGAAAGCTCTGTGGCTGCCGGCGTAAGGAGGCTCGAGGCTGTCACAGGCGAGGCGGCCATAGATTACCTTACACGCGCCG
>CAZDUP010000229.1:0-4115 GCA_964508625.1 uncultured Thermodesulfobacteriota bacterium | reverse complement strand
CAACGGTAATGCGGGCGACCCGTTCCTGCAGGTCTCTGAAATCCCGGCTGAGAGAGAGTGTGGCCATGAGCTCAGAGGCGGCGGTTATATGGAACTCGTCTTCCCGCTCTGTTGTAGGTTTTCCGAGGCCCACCCTTACCTTGCGAAGCGCCCTGTCGTTCACTGCGGAGACCCTTGACCAGAGTATCTTCGAGATGCCGAGGCTGTTGCCGTGATAGATGTGGTTGTCGAGCATCGAGGAGATGAGGTTGTGGGCAGTCAATACTGCGTAGTCGTCACCGGTAAAGTGAAGTGATATATCCTCCGCTGGCTCGACCCGTGCCTTTCCAGAGCCTGTTGCCCCGCCCTTTGCGCCGAGGAGCGGTCCCATCGACGGCTGGCGTATGCAGGCGATTGCCTTCTTTCCCAGGGTGTTAAGGGCATCGGTGAGGCCTATGGTAAGCGTCGTCTTGCCTACGCCCTCAGGTGTGGGGCTCATGGCAGTGACTACGATGAGCCTGCCCAGAGGCCTTTCCTCGATAGCATCCAGGAAAGATGCGCGCACCTTAGCGATATGGGGGCCGTAATGGATAAGCTCGGAGGCCGGAATATTGGCCCCGCCCGCTATCCCGGAGATTGGCCGCAAGACTCCTTTGGATTCCATACAATAACGGGTAGCACATGGAGAGTGCAAGGTCAAGGCAAAGCCATTTTCTGGACTCGCTCTCCGCAACAGGGTTATAATGCACCTTATGACAAGCGGCTTGAAGGATACTCAGTCGTTCTCCGCCATCTGTGTTGAGCGCTGCGGCGGCATCTGCTGCGACCCATGGTGGGGCATCATAGCCTTTCCCATTGTGAAGGTGGGCGTTCTGAGCGGCCAGGCCCTTCGCGCGGAGGTCCTGAAGGCAATCAAGGCAAGGGTGCAGCGGATAACAGACGCTTACAGGACTACGGACAAGACAGCGCTCTTCGGCTCTCCGGAGAAATACAACGTAGTAGTGAAAAATATAAGGTCAACTGGCACTGCCCTTACCATAGACCTCATCGCCATGTTCGCCTTCAGATGCCGGTTCCTGTCGGCTGACAAGGCCTGCTCAATACACCCGACGATAACCGGACGCGAGACAAGGCCGCCGCATTGCGGCTGGCTCGGCGACCCAAAGGCCATGCCCGGCCAGCAGGGCTTCTGCAGAATAATACAGGCCGCAGGCTCTGGGGAGGCCGAGGCCATTAAGGCCATAGAGGCAGAGAGGCTGACGTCAGCCAAGAGTCTTGCCGAGGGCGTTCAAACGGCAGAGGAGGCAGCAGGCCGGGTCGCAGAGGCGGTAATCTCCTGGTGCGGGACAAACGCGCCGGAGCTTCTGCGCGAGGAGAGGCCTTCAGCCCATGGCAGGAACGACCCGTGCTGGTGCGGGAGCGGTGCCAAGTTCAAGAAATGCCACGGAAGGTGAAGCTTCAGCGGGTTCAATCTTTCAGATCGAACCTGGAAATTAGTAGCAACGATCCGCGAATCAAAGGGTTCAGGGTGCAACCCTGAACCCGCTTAATTTTTTGCATTTCATAAGCAGGGCAAAATGCGTAGCGAGCATAAGGTTGGGGGAAGGGCGCGCGAGCCGGGGCAGCAGGAGCGATGCAGAGCATCGCGACATAAGGGGCGAGCGCGGAGGATGGGGGCGGAAAGCGAGCGAAGCCTTATGCCCAAAAGAGCCCGGCAGGGCGATAAACGGTCCTGTGCGATGAGATCGGAAGCAGCGGAATAAAAAAAGGCCTGGACCGGTTTCGGTCCAGGCCTTTTGAAATCCAGTAGATCTATCTTCCGGCGTAGAGCTCGAGATTTCCCCTGTTCGAATCAAGACCTGCCAGCTTATCTTTATCTCCAGCCCTCTGGAAATCCACCCATTCGAGGCCCCTTCCCTGGCGGAAGGTAAACCTGTCCTTGTCATCGGTGCCGTAGCCGTAGTCCTTCTCGACAATGAACTTGGTCTCGCCCTCGCATGCAAAGAACCAGGGGTCCTTGCTGTCGATCGATGTGACGATGTGCCTGAACGCCTCCTCAGGAGAGGCCTCTACAAGTCGCACGAACCTTCCGGCTCTCTTTGAGATGACCGCGAGCGCCTTGCCGTTCCCCTTCTCGCAGAGGGCGTACATGTACTGATAGACGTCAACTCCTTCGAGCGCGCCCTTCATCTCGCCGTCAGGCGGAGCAGCCAGCTCCTCAAAGGGCGGGACAGCTGGCGTCTTATAGGCTATTGGCTCTGGGCTCGCGCTCTTTAAAATATAGCTCCGGCCCTCTGAGCCTGCCGGCTCTGCCGTAAACGCATCGGCGCACCTGGATATGCTGCCCTCCGGCATTATCGAGGCGCCGAGAGAGCCGCACACATCTCCTATGGCCGCGAGCGCCGCAGAGCCACTGGCAGCCGTAAAGAGCGACGTATGCTCGTCGGCTGAATAGAGCGTCTCGACCGCAGTATGTTCAAGAAGCCTCTGCCTGATATTCAACTCCCCGGCATCAACGCAAGCTGCGCCTGAGAAGGCCAGGCCCATTACCGGCATGAGCAACCATTTAGCTATCCGCATGCTCTTCCCCCTTAAACCTTCTATTTCGGTTGAATGTCGAAAAACTTTACCGGTCAATTTCATTCAGGCTACGTTTATATCAGGAAACGCGCCAGGCCTAATGTAACAGAAATCACATGAATGATTGATTAGAGCGGAATAAATTCAGGCTAAGTGAAGGCTTAAAGGGGGAAAATGCCGGTTTATCAGGCCCTTACAGTCCGATAAGACAGGAGCAGGCGGTATAGCTCGTCAATGAAGAGGTTTATTCTTCTGCGCTCTTCCTCCCTCCTCCCTGCCTCCGAGAGGTCCCGAAAGATGCCATAGACCATGGTCCTGCCTTCCAGGCTCAAGGTAAATGCGCTGATGCTCACGGGCAGCAGATTGCCATCGCAATCGCGGACCGGGACCCTTAATTCAGGGGCGTGGCCCCTTGTCAGAGCTTCCGTGAAGGCGCTCACGCATTCTTTGGTGATCTCCGGCGGATGGAGGTCGGTAAAATGCAGGCCTGCTATCTTGTCCACCGGGTATTTCAGCATGGCAGCGGCCTGCCTGTTTGCGGAGAGTATCCTGCCGCTTGCGCCGTCAGCCACAAGGACCGCGTCGCCGATCGAATCAAGGAGCTTCACATGGGCCGCCTCCAGCCCTTTCGCAATCCCCTCGGCCTTTTCAGCGGCATCCATCTCAACGAGGAGCTGCTCATTTGCTTCTATGAGCTCCCTGGTGCGCGCAGTCAGGAGCTCTTCGAGGCTGGTCAACTCCTTCAGAAGCCCCTTTGGCGGTTCATCCACCTCCCTGGCAGAGCCTGTGACAAGCACGCCGGGGATGTCGTTGCGGGCCCCGGAAAAGGGGCGCAGGCGCAAGCAAACGGCCTTGCCGCCCGAAACGGGCCTCGGCTCAATCGAGACCGCGGCGCCATTGATGGCCATGCCAAAAGCCTCGGCTACCCTGCCCCTGTCCTCCTCCATGAAAAGGTCAGCAAGCCCCATGCCGAGGATGCTCGGGCCCGGAGAGAGGAGCGTGACAGCAGCCCTGTTCGCGTAGATAATATTTAACGACGCATCGCTGTAGAGGGCAGGCTCGGAAAGCTCGCAAAGAAGGAGCCTGTACATGGAAGCCTCGCTTCTGAGCCGCACGTTTTCCGCTATCATGGCTTCAGAGTCCATAAGCGCCTGCCTGGGCTTTAGTATCTCGTTGAACATGCGCCCTTGTCCTCTCCCGGTCCTCTCCATGTAAGGCCCCTCTGGGTAATATCGGACGATATCGTCCACGGAATTTGCAGGATTTTAAGAAAAGGCCATATATTTGTAAAGTCCATTAATGGCGTCTGGAATCAGAGGTGAAAAAGGAGGCGGTCAGTGGTGAAGATCGCGGGAAAAGTTACGCCAGCCTTATTATCGCAAGAGCCAGGGCAGCTACAGCCACCGCGGCGAGGGCATAGAGGGCCGTGGTGAGCCTGCGGACATGCCCCTGCAGCTCATCGAGCCTGGCCTCGATTTCCCGAAGCCTCACTCCCATAGAGGTCAGCCGCATGCGGTCCTCTCCGTCAATGCCTGTCCCGGCCCGTGCAGAGCCCA
>CAZDUP010000228.1:0-4154 GCA_964508625.1 uncultured Thermodesulfobacteriota bacterium | reverse complement strand
GTATGATGCCGGCCAGGAGCCCGCACATGAGAAGGCCGCCGATGCCGTATTGCTGGACGATGGGCAGCAGTATGACAACGAACGCGGCTGTAGGGCCGGATATGTTGACTTTCGACCCGCCGGTGAGCGCTATGGCTATGCCTGCCACTATGGCCGTGTAAAGGCCGCTCTGAGGCGGCGCTCCGCACGCAATCGCCAGCGCCATTGACAGGGGCAGCGCGATGATGCCGACCGTAAGGCCGGCAACGAGGTTGGATTGTAATTCGCGGGGACCGGGCCTGGACTTAAGCGTCTTTCTCAGTGCGGAAAACATGTTCTCCTGTGCCGTTCCACAAAGCAAAAATTGCCATTCGGCCCCGAGTAGAAGCGGCGGAACAGCAACTATACCGGCCAGTTCGATTGTCCAAAAAGCCGGAGCAACTCGCCCGGATATTTAGGACGAGGTTAATTCATTGTACTCCTGCGGACGCACGCTGTCAAACGGTAACGCGAAGCTATTTCATCAAGAGCAAACTCAATGCCATGACAGCCATGCCCGTGACAAGGCCGAGGATGCTGTCGTGGCCCTTGCCATAGGCGCGGCTCGTGGGCAGAAGGCCATCAAGGCTTATGTAGACCATCACGCCCGCGATGCCTCCGAAGAGCACGCCCATCACCTCCTGCGGCACACCGCTGCCATCGCCCAAAAATAACAGGATCAACAGGTAAGCTATGAACGCGCCCACAGGCTCTGCCAGGCCGCTTAAGACCGAATAGACGAAGGCCTTCGTGCGGTTGCCTGTGGCATAGTATATGGGCACTGATACGCTTATGCCCTCAGGGATGTTGTGCAGGGCAACGGCTACTGCGATGGCAATGCCGAGACTCGGGCTCTGCAAAGCGGCGAGGAATGTCGCGAGCCCCTCGGGGAAGTTGTGTATGGCTATTGCGAGCGCGGTAAAAAGGCCCATGCGAAGGAGCTTTGCATTGTGCCTGGAATGGTCGTGGAGTTCCGAGCCGTTCGTTTTAGAAGCTGCTGCTGAGAAATCAGGGGCAAGGGCGGTCGAATCGTGCAAAGGCGCCGTCTCGGCTCCTGGGTGCGTCTCGTGCGGGTTCCTTGCAGCAGGGACGAGGTTGTCTATGACACCTATGAGTATTATGCCGCCGAAGAAAGAGCCCGCGTTGACCCAGTGGCCCCAGTAAGGGCCGTAGGCCTCGACCAGGGCAGTTGTCCCCTTGAGGAATATCTCGACAAAAGAAACGTAGAGCATTACGCCAGCTGAAAAGCCGGTCGAGACAGATAGGAAGCGGTAATTTGTCCGCTTTGCGAAGAAGGCAATGGCGCTGCCTATGCCCGTAGCCATGCCGGCGATGAGCGTGAGCCCGAGAGCTATCCAGAGATTGTCCACGTTAAGACTGCCTGTCAGTCATTCTAAAATTGAGAGTCAAGAATCTCACCCTCCCCTTTGCCCCCTCCCGTCAAGGGAGGGGAAGACAATATTCGCCTTCTGATTCAAATCCCTCCCCCTTTGACGGGGGAGGGCTGGGTGGGGTGAATATAAAAACCGGATATGCCTTTGTTGTGATTGATCCCGAATCACTCTTCCCCGCCCTTCCGTCTCATCTTCTTGACGCCTGCCCTCTTTGACTTTTCTTTAAGCCGCCTCTCTTTCGATGACGCCGAGGGCCTTGTCTTTCTCCTCGGCTTCGGCACATGGGCAGCCTGCCTTATGAGCTCGACGAGCCTCTCTAGCGCGTCGCGCCTGTTATCTTCCTGGCTCCGGGAGGCGCGGGCGACGATGACTATCTCGCCCTCGCCTGTCATCTTCTGCCCGGCAACTGTCTTGAGCCGCGTCTTTACATATGAAGGCAGGGCCGAAGCTAAAACATTATATCTCAACTGGACGGCGGTCGCGGCCTTGTTGACGTGTTGGCCGCCAGGCCCGCCTGCGCGGATGAATTCCCACCGGAGCTCCGCCTCTTCGAGCCATATGGAGTCAGTCACCTTTATCATGAACGGAGTTTACACCAGACCTCTTGGATTGCTCAAGCCGAAATACAAACCGGCCGCAGGCATTGACCCGCGGCCGACTTGCCGAGTTCATTTCACCCCCTGCGGCGAAACCGCGCGCAAGGCGATAGAACACAGCAGGCATAAGCGCGACGAAGACGAGGAATGAGGCGTACTATTGTCCGTACGCCGCTTTTGCCCGGACGAGGAGCAACGCAGGTATGCTTTAGTTTAGCGCCTTGCGCTACATGCCTATTGTCCAGACCCTCCCGTAGTTGCCCGGAATAGGGAGCACGACCTCTTGGCCCTCGTGGATGTTCCAGAGGTTTATGTCTGCCCCTTCCCTGCCGTGCAGCTCCTCCATGTAGTCCCCGCTCCTCGGGAATGCAAACGGCACGGCCTGCTCGCTGTCGCTGAAGTTCAGGGCAGTGAGGCTGAACCTGTCCTGCTCCTTCCTTGAGAAGAGGAGAACGCCCCTTGAGATATATCTGTCATCGTTGTAGAAGTAATGCTCCCCTGCCCTGAACTGAGCGCCGCTCTGGCGTAGCCTGACGAGCTTTCTTACGAGCGAGACCATGCCCCTGCCGGCCTCGTCATAGAAATACTCCCACCTCATGGGGCGGAATATTGCCACCCTGCCCCAGCCCTGGTCAGGCACGTAGTAGTTCTCGCCGAACTCCTGCCCCTGCCAGAGCATTGGTATGCCCTTTGCAGTAAAAAGCCCGATGAGATATGGCTGCACCTTGTACCAGAGGCTCCTGTCGCCCTCGGCAAGGAGCTCGTTGCCGTTGAAGAAGGTCTTGAAGTGGCAGAGGAAGCGCGCGTGGTCGTGGTTCTCGAGGTACTGCACCGCCGTCTTTTTTATCTTGTCTCCGTTGTACTGCACAGAGTCCGGGTAGCCTATGAGGCCGAACTGGAAGCCGAGCCTGCGAAGCGCCTCTGTGCTGCCCTTTGCAACCTCCTCGGCAGCGCCCAGCGTCTCGTTCTGCCAGGTGCAGTTCGAATAGGTCCTCTCCACGACCTCCCGAGGGCCTTCGAGCTGCTCAGCGCACTGGATGACGGTCATGCCGCCGTCCGGAGAGGAAAACCTCTGCCAATGGCCCTGGCCGACCCTCGCCTGAACTGTCTTGTAAGTCTCATAGGTGAGCGCGGCGTAGCCCGTGCCGAGCGGGCCGTCCCACCACTCTGGCACGCAGTCGTACCTGAAGCCGTCAACATGGTAGCAATCCAGCCAGTGACAGTTGACAGTGTAGAAGAAGTCCTGCGTGAATGTCCGTTTGAAGTCAGTGCTCTCGCCGTAGTAGTCCTTGGCGAAATGCCCTATGAAGGGGTTGTCCCGGTAGCCGAGCCTCTTGTAGACGTACGAGTAAGGGAAGTGGTCGCTGGTGTGGCCGTAGACCGAGTCCATGAGCACCGCTATGCCCTTCCTGTGGGCCGCCTCGATGAACCTCTGCATGTCCCTTCTCTTGCCGAACCTCTCGTCCACCCCGAAGTAGCCTATTGGCAGATAGCCCCAGTCGACCTGGTTGGCGACGTTTGAGACGGGCATGAGCTGGATGCAGTTGACCCCGAGGTCGCGGAGGTAATCGAGATGGGCTATCGTCTTCTCGATATCTCCGCCGAACTCGCTTATGATGAGCTCGTAGAGGACAATGTCGTCCACCTTCGGCGTCTTCCAGGCGCCTTCAACGCCCTCGTCCCACGCGTGCTGTTTGTAGCCGAGGGTAAAGGCAGATAGCTTGCCGACACCGAACTCGCGCGCGAACGGGTCTATTATCCAGTCTATCCTGCGGTCAGCCTCGCTCGCGGCCTTCGGGTTCTCGAGCATGTACCTGTAGATGTACCTGCCAGGGTCGCCCCACGACGACCTCTGGTGCGGCCTCGTATTCACGTCTATCGCGACCCGCGCTGACCAGTAATCGCCGTAATCAGGGTCTGCTGAATGGCTCATCTCGAACTCCAGGGGCTGTATCTCCTGGAGGAACTGGTCGTTCTCGTGGATTATCCTGACCCACATCCTGTGGCCGTTATCAGGCGTGACCCACGGCAGGAACGTCCCGAACTGGATGACGCTGCCTTCCAGCTCCCTTGTCCCTAGTCTCTCAAGCGGAAGTAACCTCATAGGCGCCTCCTTTGGCAGGCTGCATCGATTGGCGAATATCTT
>CAZDUP010000227.1:0-4170 GCA_964508625.1 uncultured Thermodesulfobacteriota bacterium | reverse complement strand
GGTCCAGATGCGAGGCGGTGAGGAGCGACGAGACAACAAAGCAGATGGGCCTTTTTTCAGCAGCCGTCATCCGAGATTGCCCCTCAACGCCAGCTCCGCCCCCTCAACGTCCTCGGTGTCCTGGTTGGGGTGATGGAGCACCTCTATCTTGTCCCAGTCCTTGAACTGATTGCCCGGGACCAGTGCCGTATATGTCCCCTTGCCGTCGTTGTCGCTCTCAAAGGTAAGGTCTCCGGAGCCAATGCCTACCTCGCCCATCATCGGGGTCTCGTCTATGAGCCATATGGAGAAGGTGGAGTTCGGCTCAAGGCCGCTCGCGTTTATCCTTATCTCCTTCTGCTCGTCTTCAGTGTCGTTTATGACCGCCTCTCCTTTTGCGTCATCCCAGACCTCGCCAGTGAGCTCGACCCTGCTCGGCGAGGCCCATGCCGGCGCAGCCGAAATGATGGCAACGGCCACCGCTAACATTATGATCAGTTGTCTCATCATATCTCCTCAAGACGCCCTGAAGCAAAAAAGGACCCTGGCTTCAAAGGCCAAAGGCCCTTTTTTACCTTGAGGCGCATCTGTCTCAGCCGTTAATATGGGGCCAGATCGCCCCTCAAGGCTATCTGGGCGTTGTCCAGGTCCCTGGCATCGCCGTTCGGGTGATGCGCTATCTCTACCACGTCCCAGGCATTCAACTCGCCCTCGGGAAGAAAGGCCACAAACCGGCCGCTGCCGGAAGCGTCAGTCTTGAAAGAGTAGTCGGCGACCCCGAGGCCCTGCATCCTGGACGGGTCTTCGGTCGCGAGCCAGACCGAGTAGACCGAATCCGGCTTCAAGCCGCTCACCTCAACGGTCACTTCGGCATCGTATGAGCCAGTGTCAGCTTCACGGACGATTATATTTCCGTCAGCGCCCTGCGAGTAGAAATCCCCTTCGAGCGGTATCTCATAAGCGGCATTGGCCGTACTTACAAGGCCGGCAGCGGCAAACACCGCTATCGCGGCCAATAGGCTTCTTTTCATTTCGCACCTCCTTAGGAATCAAAAAGCCCTGAGCGCGCATGCGGAACTGTTCTTCGATCCGCATACTGCCTCATATTTAGATTCTAAACCCGGCAATGGCCTTGTCAAGAAAGCCGCGTTCATCCTTTCGGGCCAGACGTTTCGCTCGGAAGAGCTTGCATTTTTCTGCTAAAGTATTAATCATAGTTTCCAATCTGAACAGGAGCATGATGATGTCCACACCTTCTGCCATCAAGAGGATTTCCGATACGATATGGGAGCTGCCCAGGAACTACAAGGAAGGCATGCTCGTCCCGGCCCGCATCTTCGCAACTGATAAGCTCATCGCCGAGATGGACGAGGGGGTCTTTGACCAGGTCACGAACGTGGCATGCCTGCCCGGCATAACGGGCTACGCCTACTGCATGCCGGACGGCCACTGGGGCTACGGCTTCCCGATAGGCGGCATGGCGGCCTTTGACCCTGCAAAGGGCGTCATCTCTCCAGGAGGCATCGGCTTTGACATAAACTGCGGCATGAGGCTCATGACAACGAGCCTCACCATCGACGAGGTCAGGCCGAGGCTCAAGGAGCTCGTGGACATGCTCTTCTACCGGGTGCCATCGGGCGTCGGTTCTACAGGTTTCCTGAGGCTTTCGCAGGACGAGTTCCGTGACGTAATAGAAGAGGGCTCCAGGTGGTGTCTCAAGAGGGGCTATGCAAGCAGAGACGACGTCGAGCTCACTGAGGAGCAGGGCTGCTTCGAGGGCGCGGACGCATCCAAGGTGAGCAGAAGGGCAATCGAGCGGGGCTTTGACCAGGTAGGCACGCTCGGCAGCGGCAACCATTACTGCGAGATACAGGTCGCGAGTCCGGAGAACGTCTTTGACGCGGAGCTCGCGAACGCCTTCGGCTTCTCGCTCCCGAACCAGATTGCAGTGATGTTCCACTGCGGAAGCCGCGGCTTCGGACATCAGGTCGCGACCGACTACCTGCAGTCCTTTCTCAAGGTGATGGAGCCGAAATACGGCATAAAGGTGCGCGACAGGGAGCTTGCATGCGCGCCCTTCAACTCGAAGGAGGGGCAGGACTACTTCGCTGCGATGAAGTGCGCCGCGAACATGGCATTCGCGAACAGGCAGATGATACTCTACCGCATAAGGGAGGTCTTCTCAGAGGTATTCAAGCGGTCTCCGGAGGACCTGGGGCTAAACATGGTCTACGACGTCACGCACAACACCGCAAAGCTCGAAGAGCATGTGGTGAAGGGGAAAAAGACCAAGCTCCTTGTGCACAGGAAGGGAGCGACCAGGGCCTTTGCGCCAGGCATGGCGGGCTTGCCGGAACAATACAGGGAAGCGGGCCAGCCGGTAATAATTGGCGGCAGCATGGAGACCGGCTCGTACCTGCTCGCTGGCATTGAGTCAGGGGCAGAGGCCTTCTACACTACGGCGCACGGGAGCGGCAGGACCATGAGCAGGCACCAGGCAAAGCGCATGTACAGGGGCTCGAGCCTGCAGCACGACATGGAGGCGCGCGGAATATACGTGCGGAGCGTCACATGGGGAGGCCTCGCCGAAGAGGCTGGGGCCGCCTACAAGCAGATAGACGAGGTCGTTGAGGCAACCGAGCGTGCGGGATTAAGCAAAAGGGTCCTGAGGCTGACGCCAATAGGCAACATAAAGGGATAGAGAGATGCCGTACATTTTTTTGGGCGAGATAGCCACGGCTGACGTGGCCTTCGAGGCCACAGGGGAAAGCCTCGAAGAGGCCTTTGCATCCGCGGCCGAAGCTACGCTTAACGTCATGATCGAGGAGCCCGAAAGGATAGAGCGCAGTGAAACGGTTGACGTGGAGCTCGAGAACGACGACCTCGAGATGCTACTATTCGACTTCCTCAATGAGCTCGTATATTACAAGGACTCAAGGAAGCTGCTTCTCAGGGTAGACGAACTGAAGATAGAGGACGGCGGCAGGTTCAGGCTGCGGGCAAGGCTATCGGGAGAAACGCTCGACCCTTTGAAGCACCCGCTCGGCGCGGACGTGAAGGCAGTGACGCTCCACAGGTTCAGCCTCTTAAGGTCAGGTGAAGGCTGGAAGGCTACGGCGGTGCTGGATATTTGAAGGACGGTAGGAATTCCATAAACCCTTTCAAGTAAAAACAGCAGGTCTTTTGTTTTAAAGATAAGAGGGCATAAGGCGGAAGGAGCCTAAGGTTGGGGGAAGGGCGAGCGAGCCGAGGCAGCAGGAGCGAGGACTATTTATCTCCGAGCGACATAAGGGGCGAGCGAGGAGGAAGGGGGCGGGAAGCGACTGTAGCCTTATACCAAAAAAGCGCGGCAGCGCGCAAAAGGCCTTTTGCAACGTAGCTGAAGACGAGATTCTTCGCTTCGCTCAGAATGACAGTAGAATCTCCCCTCTTTTAAAAGAGGAGTTGTGACCTGAATAGCTCCTTTACAACGCGCGAACATTTCAGCAGCCTGCGCTGCTAAAAATCCTCTTCCAGGAAATAATCATCGGTCTTTGTCTTGCGCACGGCAAGAGGGGTCTGGCAATAAGGGCAGTAGACCTGCTCTCCTGGCTTCTCGTCTCCTGCCATCGGTATCTCGACGTCGCACATGGGACATGTCAGGTAATTGAACGAACTTTTAAGGGGCATCCCGCACCTCCTTTGCAGATATAATCTCATTTCTTATCGGACGCTTCAAGAGCGGCCTTGAGGCTGTGAACAGCGGTTTTTTTTGCATGTTCCCGATTCCTTTTCGCTTGACGGAAAGCAGGGGAAATCGGACAATTAGATATTGGTGACGCCATGCGCGAGGAGATGAGAAAATTATATCTCTCCGTTGGGGAAGTGGTAGTCCACCTGAGGCACCCTGAATGGGGCCAGGGCAGGGTGGTCGAGGAGATGAACTCTACCGTGCCCGGCGGCATATCGATGATAAGGATCGAGTTCAGATACGCAGGGAGGAAGAGTTTCGACAACAACATGGAGAGCCTCTGGTGCTGTTATCATGCGGGGGTGAGAAGGGTCGGGTAGTCCTGTGAGGCTGCTGAGTTTGCTGTAAGTGCCGAAATAATCATGGGCTGGAGGTATCTCCAGCCCTTTTTAATCCAATTACAATTTGGTTATAGTTGTTGAAAGCTCTGTCTATCCAGGCTGCTCAAAAAGGTCCAGATG
>CAZDUP010000226.1:0-4210 GCA_964508625.1 uncultured Thermodesulfobacteriota bacterium | reverse complement strand
GGTCGCAAGGGTCGATGAATGGGGAAGAAGGAAGCTCGCCTACCCCATCCAGAAAAAGGGCGAGGGCTACTACTTTGTCCTCGACTACACGAGCTCGCCGGAAGGCAGCAAAGAAGTCGAAAGGCTCCTGAGGCTCAACGAGGACGTGCTGCGCTACCAGACCATCAGGATCATCGAGACCAAGAAGTCGGCTGCAAAGGCAGCGGCCGCGGCTGAGAAGGCGGCAGCGGCAGCAGCAAAGGCTGCGGCAGCCGCGCCTGCGCCGGCGGAAGTAAAGGCAGAAGGAGGTCAGGCAAATGGCTGACGAGAGACCGGAAAGACCCGTAAGGACCGACAGGCCCCAGAGATCTGACAGGCCCTCAGGGCCCAGGCGCGAAGGCGGCCCAGGCGGACGCCCTGACAGAAGGCCCTTCCACAAGAAGAAGGTATGCCGCTTCTGCAAGAACAAGGAGCTTACCATAGACTACAAGGACGCAAAGGCCCTGAGGTCCTATGTTACGGAAAGGGGCAGGATAGTGCCCCGCAGGATATCGGGAACATGCGCAAAGCACCAGAGGATAGTCTGCAGCGCCATAAAGAGGGCCAGGAATCTTTCAATCCTGCCTTTCACGACTACGAGCATTTAGGGAGTTAGCGATATGAGGGTAATACTCAGAAAAGAGGTCGAGAACCTCGGAAATTACGGTGACGTTGTCAAGGTCGCTCCGGGCTATGCCAGGAACTACCTCATCCCCAAGGGGCTTGCGGCCGTGGCAACCGACGGCAACATGAGGCAGCTCGAAGCCGAAAAGGAAGCCTACCAGAAGAAGATGCAGGTGAGAAAGGAGAAGGCAGAGGGCCTGAAGGCCAGGCTCGACGCTGTCGTCCTCTCCTTCTCAAGGAAGGCCTCCGAAGAGGATAAGCTCTTCGGCTCGGTCACTCTCCACGACGTCGAAGAGGGCCTCAAGGCCCAGGGCTTCGAGGTCGAGAAGAAGGACGTTATCCTCGATGAGGCCATAAAGAGCCTCGGCGAGCACAAGGTCAGCATAAAGCTCCACGCCGGCGTGACTGCCACAATAACCGTAAACGTAACAAAGGCAGAGTAATTCGTTTCCCTGCGGGGCGGCTTTTAAGCCGCACCGCAGGGAATTAAAGACAGTTCCAGCCGTACTCGAAATCAGCCGCTTTCAAAGCTTCTTTTAACCCCGTTGCAGTAAAGTAGCGTCCTATGGCCATTCACCCTGTCAGAGAGATCTCCCACAAGGTCCCCCCGCACAATATCGAGGCAGAGCAGTCTGTCCTCGGAGGCATACTCCTTGAAAAGGACTCCATAAACAAGGTCCTCGAGCTTCTGGCCCCGGACGGCTCGGATTTCTACCACGACGCACATGCCAAGCTCTTCAAGGGCATGGTGAAGCTCTCTGAAAACAACGTGCCCATAGACGTTGTCATGCTCTCGGACCTTTTCAAGGACTCCACGGAGCTTGCCTCTGTGGGCGGCATACCCTATATAGTCGAGCTAGTTGACATCACGCCCACGGCCGCCAACATCATGTACTACGCGCGGATAGTGAAGAGCAAGGCCGTGGTCAGAAAGCTCATCGGCGCGGCCACCGAGATAGCGACCACCGGCTACGAGGGCGTGGACAATGCCGACGACTTCGTTGACCAGGCAGAGCAGAAGATATTCCAGATATCCCAGGACAGGACGAAGAAGTCCTTCTTCGCCTTGAAAGACATAATAAAGGACGCCTTCGAGACAATAGAAAAGCTCTATGAGAGGAAGAGCCACGTAACAGGCGTCTCCTCTGGCTTTCGCGAGCTTGACAAGCTCACGGCGGGCATGCAGGACTCTGACCTCATCATCATCGCCGGAAGGCCTGGCATGGGCAAGACGTCATTTGCCTTGAACGTCGCCGAGAACGCGGCCATAGACTCCAACTCCCCTGTAGCGGTCTTCTCGCTTGAGATGAGCAAGGAACAGCTCGTGCAGAGGATGCTCGCCTCCCGCGCAAGGATAGACCTGCAGAAGCTCCGTAACGGCTTTCTGAAGGACGAGGACTGGGGCAAGCTCACGACAGCCGTAGGCACGCTCTACGAGGCCCCTATATACATCGACGACACGCCTGCCCAGACGGTTCTGGAGATGAGGGCAAAGGCCAGGAGATGGAAAGAGGAGTTCGGGCTTAAGCTCCTTGTCATCGACTATTTGCAGCTAATGCGCGGAAGGCGCGGCGTAGACAGCCGCGAACAGGAGATATCCGACATTTCGAGGTCATTGAAGGCTATGGCAAAGGAGCTGCACATACCTGTCATAGCCCTGTCGCAGCTATCGCGCCGAGCGGAGCAGAGGGAAGGCAATGTGCCGCAGCTCTCGGACCTCCGTGAGTCCGGCGCAATAGAGCAGGACGCTGACGTCGTCATGTTCGTCTACAGGGAGGGCGTCTACAAGAAGTGCGAATGCCCAGCAGATCTGTGCACCTGCGGCATAAGGAAGAGCGCCGAGATAATCGTCGCAAAGCAGAGGAACGGCCCGACCGGTTCCGCGAGGCTCACCTTCATGAACGAGTACACGCGCTTCGAGGACCAGGCGCCGCATGAGTATGACCAGTCAGGCTGGGTCGAGTAGCTAAAAATTGTTATTTTCCTGACTCTTAGCGGGTTCAGGGTTGGACCCTGAACCCGAAGATTGGCAAGTGGTACTACAAACCACAGACGAGACTCTTCGCTGCGCTCAGAATGACAATATTTGTGAATTAATCAGACCTTCCATTAGTAAATTTGTTTCCAGCCATAAACACCTCTCGTAGTATAATCCCCCTCATGAAAAAGGCCTTTGCCGAAATCGCCGTCGAGCTGCCGCTTGACAACACCTTCACCTATGCCATACCAGAAGAGCTATCGAAAGACGCTGCCATAGGCAAGCGGGCCCTTGTGCCTTTTGGCAAGAGGCTCGTGACAGGCTATATAGTCGGCTTTCACTCCTCGCCTCCACCTGACGTAAAGGGAATAAAATACATCTCCGACATACTCGACCCTGCCCCCATATTCGATGAGGCGAAACTCAAGTTCTTCAGGTGGATGGCATCATATTACTTCTCGCCTCTTGGAGAGGTGCTCTCGCTTACGCACCCCGGCTCGCTCAATCTTAAAAGCTCGCGCCTGTTCAAGGCCGTGCTCCCCTGCCCGTCACGCGGACTCAAGCCACTTGAGTCCGATATCTTCGAGGCCGCGAAAAAAAGCGTCTCATTATCCGCCCTCAAGAAACGCTTCAGGGACTCTCCGGTATTAAGCACAGTGGAGCGCCTCAAGAGAGAGGGGCTCATCACGGAAGAGGATGACCTTGCTGGCGGCGGCTCAAAAAAGAGAGAGCTGTTCGTGAGGCTTGTCCCTGCAATGGAGAAACCGGCTTTCAGGAACTCCCCCATGCAGGAGAAGGCCTACGTTTACCTCTCTGGTATAGACGGCGATATTTTTTCCATGAACGCGCTCTGCGATGCCATTGGAGAGGCGCGGGATGCGGTCAAGCGGCTCGAAGAAAAGGGCCTTGTTGCGATAGAGGAGCGGCAGGTTATGAGAGACCCGTTCTCGGATATGGCGCCAAAGGAAGTACCCTTTGACCCAAACAGAGAGCAGCAGGCTGCCATCGACGCGATCAAAGAAGCATTAAATAATGGCGGCTACTCGCCCTTTCTCCTCTACGGCGTAACAGGGAGCGGCAAGACGCTCGTATACCTGAAAGTCCTTGAAGAGGCAGTGAGGCTCGGCAAAAAAGCGATTATACTCTCGCCCGAGATAGCACTGACGCCCTGGCCCGCTGCCTATCTCCGTGCGCTATTTCCGGGCAGGGTCGCTCTAAGCCACAGCGGCCTCTCTGAAGGCGAGCGTGTTGACGAGTGGCAGCGGGTCATGCAGGGCGAGGCAGATATCGTGGTCGGCGCGCGCTCTGCCCTCTTCTCGCCTGTAAAGGACCTTGGCCTTATCATCGTGGACGAGGAGCATGAGATTTCATACAAGCAGGAGGACGGTGTAAGGTACAACGCCAGGGACGCTGCCATGATGCTCGCGAAGCACCTTGATATCACGGTCGTCCTCGGCTCTGCCACGCCGTCCATAGAGAGCTTTCAAAATGCCCGGACCGGCAAGCTCAGGCCACTCGTCATAAAGAACAGGGTCGATTCAAGGCCGCTCCCCACAATTGAGGTACTTGACATGAAGGGCATAAAGGAGG